>CAYMIQ010000087.1:0-4747 GCA_964390605.1 uncultured Rickettsiales bacterium | reverse complement strand
TTCTAGTAATCGGACCCCGGATCTTTTGGTGCAAATAAATACCGGCAAGGAAATCTCAAAATCAGGAGTAAACCCAGAGGATGCAGATGAGTTTATAATTTTTTGTCAAAAGGAGTTACATTTGAACATCAAGGGATTAATGTGCATTCCTCCAGTAGATGATGAAAAATCTAAACACTTTTCTTTATTACATAAGATTGCAAAGAAACATTCTTTAAAATACTTAAGCATGGGGATGAGTGCTGATTTTGATACGGCAATACTTTTTGGTGCCACTCATGTACGAGTTGGCACTGCAATTTTTGGCAAAAGGCATTGATATTAGATATTACACCCAACCACTAACCAACTCTGTTTTTTTATCTTTGTAATGAGCTTGATTAATGCTTCTCTTTTCAAAGCAATGCACCCCTTTGTTGGGGTAAAATTATTTTTTTCTATGTGAATAAAAATTGCACTTCCTTTGTTTTGTCTTATTGGATTGCGATTATAATTTGTCACTAATATTAGGTCGTATATACTGTCTTGTCTCCACAAGGATTCACAACTAGCCTCGTATGGGAGAAAAACTTTCCTATTGTATTGCCTATCTTTTGGGTCATCACACCAACCAGTATTGGGGTTAATCTTTTCAGCGGGTATCTGTGAATTTGGAGAGTTTATTCGATCCGGTCTATATAAAATTTTTATGATTTTGAATTTACCTGCTGGGGTTGCCATATCACCTTCTTTTTTATATTGGGTAATACCGTTTTTTCCAAGCGCGCACTTTAATAAACAGTTTCCAAAAATTATATATCCATTCTTGCGTACTTTGATGTGCATGAGAGTTATATTTTTTTTTACTTCATTCTATTTTAATGTAAAAATCAATTAATGGATAGTTTAGAAAAAATTCTTATAGCTTCAAATGATTCAAATTTTAGAAAATCAATGGTTGGGAATTTGTTTGCAAAATTTAAAATTGAAGCTATTGAAATTTTGTTAATGGAAGATATATTCGATGCAATCAATAAAGAAAAAGTGAGTCTTCTCCTTGTAGACTCTCCTCTTATTTCTAAAAAAATGGATAGTTTTTTTACTCAACTCGAAGGTGTTAAGAAAAAATATTCTTTATTTTTATTTTATGAAAGTAAAGAAAGGTCACTGATTAAAGAAAAATATCCCATTAGTCAGAAGTTTCTTAAGCCTATCGATATTGAGCTAGTCTTTACATTTGTTAGAAAGTGTATGTTGGATGCGGAGAAAAATGAGAAAAGGATTATTTTAAATGATTTTCAGCTTCTAATTCATGAAAGGACAATTTTGGACTCGGAAAATAAAGTTAAAGTGTATCTCACTGAGAAGGAAACTCAGATGCTTGCTTATCTCGGTAGGCATAAAAATAAAAAAGTCAATAGGAAGGAGCTATTGTCAGATGTTTGGAATTATGGTGATGATATAACAACACATACATTGGAAACTCATATTTATCGATTAAGAAAAAAATTATCTTCTTTTGACTCAAAGATAAAAATTACGGTAACTGAAGACGGCTGCTATTTATTAAGTTGTTAATCAGAGCTTGGCCAGTATTAGTGATCTCTTAATTTTTTTTCTTTAAAAATACTTTTGAACAGTCTTTTTGTAGATCCCAATATTTTGATGCATACTTAGGATTCAAATCTTTTTCTATAAATTCATCTTTATCAAAACAAGATGCTATAAAGTCTAGTGTTACTGGTTCCATTTGTCCTCCAGCTCCCTTTTTATGACCAGTAGAACGGTTTTGGATAAATGCGGCAAAATTTATTTTTTTTCTCAGTAGTGCTAGATATTCACTCACGATATTTTTTTCCATTTCTTGAAAAGAGAAATGGTTTAGTAATAAATCAAAATTTATATCGACTTTATCTAATGCCCATGGAGGTAGTTGTACCACTATTTTTTCGTCTTTACCGATATCGCGAAGATCTATTTTCTCAAAGTCCAAATAATCTATTACCTTAATAAATTTTACCGACTTCAGGAATTGTGTTGAAAGATATAAAATATGTGGAATATCTACATTCATAACTATATTTAAATTTTTGTTTAAGGCAAAATGTGCAAGGGTGTTTAGGCCTATTCCCGGGCCAATCTCCAATAACGATTTTGCTTTTAGTAGATTTTGGTTTTGTGAGTACAGGTCTGCGGCACGTGCGAGATGAGTAACCCATTCTGCTGAAATATTGTAGTCGTTATACTCAAAAACATCTTCTGCGTCACCATTACATGTATCGTTGGTTAGGATAATATCCTGAAAGTTTTGGTGTATTTCTTCTAGGCACAAGTGGGCTACATTCTTAAGAAGACCTATGTTTCTTCGATGAGTTGCATTTAACAATCTTTTGTATTCATTCGCTACTTTTGTAAATGGAAACAATTTTTCTAAAAAATAAAATGTAATTCTTTTGATATAGAGATTGGAAACAGTTGGTTTCGGAACACCACCCCAGGCAAAGCCTTTTGTCAAATTATAATTGGTTCTCATGTGATTAAGGTCTGCATTGCGGATATGTCTTTCAATACGTTTGGTATAATTCATCCAATAATTATTAGACGTTAAAACACTATTGTTGCTTTGATCATCATTGATTAGTTTGTCGAGTAACTCGAAATTGTGATTAATTGCTTCTGTCACTTTTGAAATTTCCTTATTTTATCGTTATAGAAATTTTTCCTATTTCTTCAATTACACCCTCTACATAGTCTCCAATTTTTAATCTTCCCACTCCTTCTGGGGTTCCGGTAAAAATTATATCGCCTGGATACAAGGTGGTGTAATTAGATAATTTGGCAATTATCTGTGGTGCGCTCCAAATTAATTTAGAAATATCAGATTTTTGTTTTATTTTGTTATTTACCTTTAATGATATTCTCCCTCTAGTCGGATGACCTAAAACTTTTGAAGTTACTATTGCTGAACAAGGAGCAGAGCCTGGGAATCCTTTTGCCATGTCCCAAGGCATTCCTTTTTTTCTTGCAATTTTTTGGAGATCACGACGAGTTAAGTCAATTCCCACTGCATACCCGAGTATAATCTTTTTCGCATTTTTCAAAGAAAGGTTTTCTCCTTTACTTTTTAATGCAACTACCAGCTCTACTTCGAATTGTAAATTTTTTGTCTTTTTTGGGTATTTTATGAATCCTCCCTCTGGGACTAGAGAGTCCGTAGGCTTTCTGAAGAATACTGGGTCGTCTCTTTTTGGATTCATTCCCATTTCATGAGCATGTGCGCTATAATTCTGTCCTACACAATATATATTACGCACGCAAACCCCCTTACCTTCTTTCTTTAATTTTCCATTTTTTGATTTTTGGTTAAAAATTGGAAGTATAGGCGGGATAGTTTTATTAATAGGGCGAATCATATTTCGTAATTATTTATTCGTTAATTTGGTCACTAAATATATTTTTTCTTTTTGCACCATATTTTGTTAGTAGTTGAAATGCAGATTCAACCATTAATTTTGGACCTGCAAGATAACAAATTATTTCACGAAAATCTTTAAAATCATGACATACTACATCTGTTACATAGCCAATTCTTTTTTTTGTTTTACCAGTAGGATTAAGTAGGGTTGGTGTATATCGTAGATTTTTGTATTTTTTAGTTAGAGATCTAAAATATTTTTCAAGGTATAGGTTTTTCTCGTTCTTTACCCCATGATAAAGGTGTATTTGATTTTTTCCCCCCTGGTTAAGATAAGTTTCTGTTATTGATTTTATTGGAGCTAGACCCGTTCCCCCAGCAATACCAATTATAGTTTTATTTCTCCTTTTTCTTAAATATGAGCTACCGTATGGCCCAAAGATCAAAACCTTATTATGTTTCTTAAAATACTTATTTTGCAAAGATCGCTTTATTCTATTTATATGCAGCTCAATATTTTGGATACTTGGGTCACTGGCTATGGATAATGGGATTGCTGCTTTTCCCTCAAAAGAAAATTTTGCGTATTGACCAGCCTTAAATCTAAGCTTTTTTTCAGATTTTGGAGTTAACGTTAATATACACTGAAATCGATTAGTTCGTTTAATTTCTGATATATAATAATTAAAGGAATTTTTCACGATTTTAATTTTTTTCTGAAGAGAACGGTACATAGATATTTTCCGGGTCATTAAAGGTAAAGAGCTCTGGATCTAGCATTTGTCCAAATTTAGGTTGAATAAGTTTTACTGTAGTTATAATTCCTTGTACATCTTTTACAATCCAGTCAGTAAAGGCAAAGGGGTTATTGTTGAATGCAAGTTGAACGTATCCATAATCCGGGTTATCAGGTTCTGAAAGGGTAACAATTATCTTTTTTTTAGTTTTTTCCATATTTGTCAATTTTACATCTTTCCCAATTTTTAGATTTTTGGATAGAAGTATTCTTGCTGGAGTTTCATTAATAGCAAAGGTGCTGGTTGAAGAAAGATCGGAGTCATGTAAAAAAATATTTTTTCCATCCGCTATCATTAGAATGTGATTCGGTGGGTCATACTCGATTCTTAATTTTCCTGGTTTTGATATATATAGCCTTCCCTGGCCCTTATCTCCATTGGAAGTAGTTTGAATAAATTTTGCGGTGACAGTAGTAATGTTATTAAAATAGTTCTCAATCAGACGAATATCACTCTCTTTCGTGTGCTGGTTATTTGATTCTTCTGCTATTATTGTTTTGAAGGGATAAAGATTTACTTTTATCCCTATACAAAGATAAAGGAACTTCACTGCAAT
>CAYMIQ010000086.1:0-4784 GCA_964390605.1 uncultured Rickettsiales bacterium | reverse complement strand
ATTAGGTCTTGCCTTAAATATCGGGGAAATTACGATTCCAATATTTTCACAAAAAATACTTAAGTTTACAGGGGATGCTGCGATCGTCCTCGGCTAGATGTGTGTAGGTGCAGCCCTAAAGAAAATTCAATTCCAAAGAGACTCAGCGCCCATAATAATAGCTTCCACACTTAAATTAATAATTTTCCCCCTAATAACTTTTTGGCTACTCAAGCTCTATCAAATCAATGATGAGTTGGTAATTTCTATCGCATTATTTTTTGCCGCAACACCTTCGTCTGCCTCAGGTTACGTGATGGCACGTGAATTAGGTGGCAATTCATCTCTCATGGCAAAGATAATAAGTTTCCAAACAATTTTAGCTTCTATCACAATGCCTGGTATCTTTTTTTTCTTATTAGTTTAGTATCTATTTTTCGTGAACATGGTGAAGGGTGTTAGGAAAAATAAAATGAATGATCCACCACTAAAAGGTGTGGTGGTGTTGGATTTGACACGTGTTCTCGCAGGGCCAACTTGTACACAAATCCTAGGGGATCTGGGCGCAGAAATTATTAAGGTTGAGAGACCTCTAAAGGGTGATGATTCTAGGGGCCTTGGCCCTCCCTATATGAAAAATCGATCCAATGAAAATCAAGAGAGCGCTTATTATCTCTCCGTAAACAGGAACAAGCAATCTATTACCATTGATATCACGAAAACGGAAGGCCAGAAATTATTACACAAACTGATTGCTAAATCTGACGTACTCATAGAAAATTTTAAGGCAGGCACTCTAGAAAATTACAATTTAAGTTATCAAAAAATCAAAAAAAAGTTTAAGCAACTCATATACTGCTCTGTAACCGGCTTCGGTCAGACTGGTCCTTACTCTTCGAGAGGAGGGTATGACTTTCTGGTACAAGGAATGGGTGGGGTAATGAGTGTAACTGGCAAAAAGTCAGGCCCCCCAACAAAAGTTGGCGTAGGGATATCGGACATAATGGCGGGTATGTATGCTACTGTCTCGATTCTTGCAGCACTCAGGCATCGAGAGAAAAACAAATTCGGTCAACATATTGATATAGCTCTCCTGGACTCTCAGGTAGCGTGGTTAAGCTACATAGGACAGAATTATTTAGTATCTGGAAAAGTACCGAAAAGAATAGGCAATGATCATCCCAGTATAGTTCCATACCAAGTTTTTGAGGCAAAAAATGGTCCTGTTATACTTGCTGTAGGAAATGACGAACAATTTAAGAGATTCTGTGTATTCGCGAAACTTTCCCAGTTGCATGATGATAAGCATTTTAAAACTAATGCTCTGCGAGTTAAAAATAGAAAAAAACTAGGAAAAATCTTAAAAAAAACTATCAAAAAGTATTCTATTAACTATTGGGTAAATGGCTTAAAAAAAATTAATGTTCCCTGCAGTCCTATAAATAATATACAAGAGGTATTTTCTAACCCGCAAGTAAGATCTAGAAAAATGAAGATAAAAATGCCCTATTCACCCTCCAAAACTGGCTTTATCGACCTAATAGGTAGTCCAATAAAAATGTCTGAATCAAAAGCTTCCTACAAATTCGCACCTCCAAAATTAGGGCAAGATACAGAGAAAATCCTAAAAAAATTCATGAATCTTGATAAAAAACAAACAAAAAGACTGAAAAAACAAGGAATTATTTAAAAAAATTAACCAAACTACTTGCGTCTTTGTGCCAATGAGGATTATATTGGCGTTTTAATGAGTTCTAAGACTCTTAAAATTAACTTCCCACACCAACACTTGTTAGGCATCGATGGCCTTTCTGCTGAAGAAATTCAAACCTTGCTGAATTTGGCCAAATCTCATATTGAACAAAATCGTAAAACTAATAAAAAAAGAACGACCTTAAGGGGTCGCACTTTCGTGAATCTTTTTTTTGAAAATTCAACCAGAACACGCACCTCTTTCGAGTTAGCAGGCAAGCGTCTTGGAGCAGATGTCCTCAACATGTCTGTGCAAACAAGCTCGATCAAGAAGGGTGAGACATTAATTGATACAGCAATGACGCTGAATGCCATGCATCCTGATATTTTAGTTGTTAGACACCCGGATTCAGGGGCAGTAAATTTGCTGGCGGAAAAAGTTAATTGCGCTGTTATTAATGCAGGAGATGGTTGTCATGAACATCCTACACAGGCCCTTTTGGATGCATTAACGATCCAACAAAGAGTCGGGAAAATATCTGGTTTAAAGGTAACAATATGTGGGGATGTATTGCATAGTCGAGTTGCTAGATCAAACATACACTTATTGAATATATTAGGAGCAGAAATAAGAGTTGTAGCTCCTCCTACTTTGATTCCAAATGCTATTGAAAAAATGGGAGTAAAAGTTTTCCATAACATGGAAGATGGACTAAAAAATTGTGACATTATCATGATGCTTAGGCTGCAAACTGAAAGAATGAAAGGATCTTTTGCACCATCCATAAAAGAATATTTCAGATTCTTTGGACTTGATTATAAAAAAATTTCAGCAGCGAAACCTAATGCCTTGATTATGCACCCCGGGCCAATGAACCGAGGAGTAGAAATTGACGGTCAACTTGCAGATGATATAGATAGGAGCGCCATATATGACCAAGTAGAAATGGGCGTGGCTGTTCGAATGGCATGTCTGGAAATAATCGCACTGAACTTAACAAAAGAAAAAAATAATGGACGCAGAAAAAGTAGATCATAAAGATACGCTATATACCAATGCAAGGCTTTTGGATCCAGCATCTAACTTAGATAAAACTGGAGATCTGCTGATTGTTGCAGGTAAGGTTGCTGAAATTGGACCTAAGATAAAGACCCGCGAAATATCAAAAAATGTAAAAACAATCAACTGTAAAGGCATGTGCATATCGCCCGGATTCATTGATATGAGGACTCAGCTGCGTGAGCCTGGTTATGAACATAAGGAAACGCTTGAATCAGGAGTCAGGGCTGCAGTAACTGGGGGAATAACAACTCTATGTTGCCTGCCTAATACTAACCCTATAATTGATAATGTGTCTCTGGTTGACTTCATTAAACGTAGGTCGATCCAAATGGGATTGGGCAGAATTTACCCTTATGCCGCATTAACGCAAGGCATGAATGGAGAAGAAATTACAGAAATGGGATTACTATCAGAAGCGGGTGCAATTGGTTTTACTGATGGAGAAAAAACTGTATCTGACGCATTAGTGATGCTCAGAGCTCTCAGCTATAGCAATACTTTCGGTGTCTTAATCATTCAACATCCTGAAGAGCTAACACTTTCTAGTGGGGGGGTTATGAATCAAAGCGAAGTTTCCACTAGACTTGGTCTCAACGGGATTCCTAATCAAGCAGAATCTATTATAATTAATCGTGATTTACAGTTACTCGAATTAACTGGAGGCAGGTATCATGTATCACACATATCCACCTCGCAATCAGTTGACGAAATCAGGCGGGCAAAAAAGAAAGGTTTGAACGTCACGTGTGATACTGCACCGCAATATTTCTCCCTTAATGACCTCGCAATCGAGAAATACAGAACATTTGCACGCCTTTCTCCACCACTCAGATCAGAAGAAGACAGGTTGGCCATTATTGATGGTCTGCAAGATGGTACTATCGATGTTATCGCAAGTGATCATTCACCTCACGATGAAGATAGTAAACGCTTGCCATTTGCTCATGCAGCAAACGGATCTGTTGGGCTAGAAACCCTTTTGCCAATATCACTTGAGCTTTATCACAATAAGCAACTTTCTTTGTTGCAGATTCTCAATAAATTAAGTTATTCACCTTCAAAAATATTAAAATTACCAGTTGGCAGGATAAAAAAGGGTGCGGTTGCTGACTTAACTATCTTTGATCCAGATAAACCTTGGACAATTGACGCGTCAAAGTTTCTTAGTAAATCAAAAAACACTCCATTCGACGAAAGACCTACGCAAGGAAAGGTTTGTCAAACAGTCATTGCAGGCAAAACAGTGTACACGTCTGAGGATTTCTAATCATAAACCATGCCTTTCATTGATTCTATAGAAGTTCTGTTGCTGGGTTATTTTCTTGGCAGCTTTCCTAGTGGGCTAGTGTTTAGCAAAATAAGCGGGGGCAATGACATCCGTAAAACAGGATCAGGAAACATAGGAGCAACCAATGTTTTGAGAACCGGAAGCAAATTGTTGGCGCTACTAACGCTAATATCAGATCTGGGAAAAGGTTTCTTGACAATCAAGATAGCCAATCTAATAAATCCAGAGATAGATATAGCTTCGATTGCCGCTTTAGGTTGCATTATGGGTCATATATTTCCTATATGGACAAAATTTAAAGGTGGGAAAGGAGTGGCAACGGCAATCGGTGTCTTGCTTGCGCTTGCCTGGAAAGTTGCTATAGCAATAATTATTATTTGGTTTTTTGTTGCTATTATTACCAAATACTCTTCACTAGCCGCGCTTATAACATTTACAACCCTCCCCTTTCTTGCTGCAGCTCTAGAAACTGAATTTCAGCCCTTAGCGTTATGTATAATGGTAATTATTTGGATTACACATAAAAAGAATATTCAAAGACTATTAAAAAAGGAAGAAACGAAAATAAATCTACGAAAAAATAAATAAATCGAAGCCTCACTAAAGATTTTTCTCAAATAAAGCTTGCCTATTTCTTTTCTTGACAATATTTGTTTAGTGAAAGTGGTATTAGAAACATGAATATTGTAGTTGTAGAATCGCCCGCAAAGGCAAAAACGATTAATGAATAAACAACAAATCAAGTTAGCTGAGGCTACACTA
>CAYMIQ010000085.1:0-4791 GCA_964390605.1 uncultured Rickettsiales bacterium | reverse complement strand
AAAGCAATAAAATTTGGACAATACTCTTTCGATATAAATAAAGAAAAATTAAATATTAGTGGAAAGAGTGTCTACCTAACCACAAGCGAAATAAATTTATTAAAATATCTTGCCATTCATCCTGGAAAGCCTATTTCAAGAGAAGAGCTTTCCCAGAAAGGGATTCTTCCAAATAACACTCGATCGATCGATGTAAAAATTGCTCGCCTAAGACAAAAAATTGAAACAAATCCAAAAAAGCCTATTTATCTGCAAACAATTCGAAACAAAGGATACATTCTAAGAACTGATTAGGTAAACAGGAATGATTAAGAAATTTTTACCAAAATCCCTTTTAGGAAGGTCGCTGTTAATAATAGTGGCACCTCTTATATTGCTGCAAATAATCACAACTTTTATCTTTTTTGATCGCCACTGGCAAACAATCTCCAAAAGGCTGTCGGAAACATTAGCGGGGGAAATTGCAATTATTATTGATGCCATTCAAAATAAAGAACAACAACAAAGAAATCATGTCTTCACTCTCGTTGAGGGAAAAACTGGAATGAAAGTATTATTCTTAGAGAATCAAAAAATTCAAGAAAAGGCCGATAAGGGAATGTTAGAGCGCGCGCTCTCTAAAGCTATAAAAGAACGAGTCAAAATGCCTTACTACATTGATGGTAATTCTCATGAAGAGTTTGTTGAGATAAGAATCCAATTAGGTGACGATGTCATCACCTTTCTGACCAACAAGAAAATGTTATTCTCATCGACAACTTACATTTTTATTTTATGGATGTTTGGTTCTTCTCTTTTGCTATTTGCAATTGCCACTATTTTCATGCGTAATCAGATCCGGCCTATTCGAAGATTGGCGATTGCTGCAAATAATTTTGGCAAAGGAAAAAATGTAACCAATTTCAGTTCCGGTGGAGCAAAGGAAGTGCGCTTAGCCTCAACGGCATTCCATAATATGAAAACACGAATCCAAAGGCAAATGAAGCAGAGAACAGAAATGCTAGCGGGTGTATCCCATGATTTGAATACTGTACTCACTAGAATGAAGCTGGAAGTTGAGCTGATGAAAAATAACAAATCCGACAGAGCCAATTTATCAAACGACATTTTTGAGATGAAAAAAATGATTGATGGGTATCTTGCTTTTGCTAAAGGAGAAGAGTCTGAGAGAGCAATTACCAAGAATCTTGATAATGTCTTGAAAGAAATTGTTTCGAATCTCAGAAAGGAAAAGGCAAGAATTACCCTTAAAACAAATACGAATTTAAAAATATCTCTACGAATCAACAGTTTTAAACGTTGTATAGACAATATTATAAATAACGCATTCCGATATGCAAAAAATATCAAAATAGAATCCAAAAAAATAGACGGAAACGCAATAATTTCAATCGATGATGATGGCGTTGGTATTCCGAAAGGGTCTCGGGATGATGTTTTTAAACCATTCTTTCGTCTAGATACTGCAAGAAATCTCAATAAGGGTAGCGTGGGCCTTGGTTTAAGTATTGCGAGAGATATCATTAATTCCCACGGTGGTGAAATTTCTCTGGAAGACTCGAACCTGGGTGGCCTCAGAGTACTGATATCGTTGCCAATTTAAAAAATAAAACTATCTTGACAGTCTTATCGCGCGCGTCTTTGCAGCAAAAATTGCTTTTTTTAAAAGTTTCTCAAACTTTCTGTCACGCGAAAGAATTTTGATTGCAGCTTCAGTAGTGCCTCCGGGGCTAGTCACCCTTAATCTTAAATCTTCGGGACTTTGTTTCGATTTTTCTAGGAGAGAAGATGAGCCAAGAATTAATGATCTGGAGATAAGCGAAGCCATTTTTGAATTAAACCCAAGGTCCAGGGCTACTTTTTCGAGACACTCGCAAAAATAAAATATATAAGCTGGCCCACTCCCAGAAAAAGCTGTTAATGAATCCAAGAATTTTTCATTTCTAACCCAAACGAAATATCCTAGCGAACCAAAAATCTTCTCACATAAACGTCTCTGACTATGGCTTAATTTGTTGGCAAAAGCTCCTATAACTCCTCTTTGGCACTCAACTGGAAGGTTGGGCATTATGCGAGCAATATTATAATTAGCGCCAAAAATTCTTCTCAGATTCTCAATTCTGTAGCCGGCTGCTAAGCTTACTAGCAATAGGGAGTTTCTTTTCCATCTTTCCAAGTAACTCGTGTAATGGGGAAGCACTCTATTCATAACCTGAGGCTTAAGAGCAAAAGCTATAATTGTGGGAATAAATTTTTTTTCTATGGAATCTATGCTCTCAATTACTTTAACTCTGAAACGTTTTCGAATTTCTCTTGCCTGAATTGTATGTTTTTCAACCACCACAATATTTGTTAGTGAATACGATGAAGCAAGCAACCCTTCCAAAAGAGCGCTCCCCATCTGACCGCAACCAATTAAAAGTATATTATTTCTAATTTTCCTAAGCTTCACCAACTGTTTCTAGTATCGCAGACTGTAATGCCTTGTTGGGATCTCCGCCGCCCCACATAATATGCTGGAAAGAGGAGTAATATCTTTCACTTTCAGACAAAGCATAATCAACAATATCTTCTAGCTGCTCAACGCTAGCGCTTTGTAGTCCTCGGAGCGGAATGGTGTATCTATAAGAGAGCTCACCTTGATGTGGACTAAGATTAAAGTGTCCCATGACAAGTCTATCGTTTATGAGACATATTAATAATGAGACTTTATCAATTTTTCTCTCTGGCACTCTCAAATCATAAGAACATGAAAACTGCATCGAACTACAAGTGCTGACCCAACCAAAGCATAGGTTATATTCGCAAAAATTTCCTGAGAATCTAGCGACCAATTCTTTTTCGCTAGTACGCGAAAAAGGCCACCTGTTTTGCTTCACAATCTCTTCTAATAAATCTAATGGATTCTTTTTAGTATAATCATTCTCTAAAGACTGAACCGCCATGCCTACCTCCTAATTAGACTAAGATACAATATAGAGGATTATATTTGGTATACTATACTATATATAGTAGATTGCCAAATTAAAAAATAGCCCTTACAAACAGTTGAGAATCAGGAATTGGGTTTGTTTTTTCTACGTAATTTTGTTTCAAGAGCTTTTAGTCTCTTGGTAATATTCTGCTGCTCTTTTTTTATTTCGACTACCATTTCTTTTACAACGTCAAAATCGTCCCTTTTAACTAATTTCATATCAATGACTAATTTTTGAAATTTGTTCGAGACAAAATGATCCAACTCGCTCTTAAATTCACCTAATACCGAAACGTAACCTTTTGTTAACTTTGCTAAATCGTCAAGCAGTTGTTTCTTCTTTTGCATTTGCGGAAATTAGAAATAATTTTATTAAACTAAATTAATGTTTATTATATCATAACCAAAACAATTAATCTTAAAAGTTTACGAGAAATAAAATGTTATTGATTACTGGAGGTGCTGGTTTTTTGGGATCAAATTTAGCCGCAACATTGGAAAAGAACGGCTACAATAAAATAACTATCTGCGATTATGTGGACACCCAAAAAAGAAAAAATCTGCAAAAAAGGAAATCCTGCAAAATTATTCATCCGAAAAATTTATTACGTTTCTTGAATAAGCACAAAAAGGAAATAAAGGTCATTTTCCATTTGGGGGCTATTTCATCAACAACTGAAAAAAACGTGAACCTAATTGCTGAAAATAATATTAATTTACCGATAAAAATCTGGGAATGGTGCAGCAAAAATCAAAAAAGACTAATTTATGCTTCTTCTGCCGCCACCTACGGTAATGGAAACAAAGGATTTGATGATGACAACAGCCTAAAGAAAATTTCAACACTCCTACCACTAAATCTTTACGGCTTGAGCAAACATATTTTTGATTTACTGGTCATTTCTTACCTTTCCAAAAAGAAGCCAAAACCCCTGCAATGGATTGGTTTAAAATTTTTTAATGTTTATGGACCGAATGAATATCATAAAGGATCAATGAAAAGCGTGATTGCTCAAATTTTTCCAAGAGCAAAAGCTGGAAAAACTATCAAGCTATTTAAATCGCATAACCCAAGATACAAGGATGGTTTTCAAAAAAGGGACTTTATTTGGGTTGAAGATTGTGTGGATATAATAATTTGGTTCCTTAACAATAGAAATATAAACGGGATATTTAATGCTGGAACTGGGGAGGCTGGAACTTTCGTAGATTTGGTAAGAAACATTTTTAAGAATATGGAATCAAAATCAAAGATAAAATACGTAGATACTCCAAAAAGTATTCGTAAGAATTATCAGTATTTCACGAAAGCTAAAGTAAATAACTTACGAAAAGCTGGCTACAAAAAGAAATTCACTACTATGGAAAAGGGTATATCAGCCTATATTAAAAACTATTTAGATTCCCCCAATCCATTCAGGTAGGAAATATAAAAATGGATCAGGCCTTTTATATCCACGCCATAAACCCGGTAGCCTTTCAAATCGGCCCACTGGGAGTTAAATGGTATTCCTTGGCATATTTTTTTGGCGTAATAATTGGCTGGCAATATTGCAAGGTACTGCTTAGAAAATATTCTCCACTCAACCCAAGAAAAAGTACAGCATCTACGGAAATCGATAATATTTTCGATAACTTCATAATTTGGATAATACTTGGAATAATTTTAGGCGGGCGCATTGGTTATATATTGTTTTATAATCTTCATTTCTACTTGAGCAATCCTTTTGAAATCTTTGCTATTTGGCATGGAGGAATGTCTTTTCACGGTGGCTTAATTGGTGTCTTAGCTGCCACCGCAATTTATAGCAGTAAAA
>CAYMIQ010000084.1:0-4803 GCA_964390605.1 uncultured Rickettsiales bacterium | reverse complement strand
CGTTATGGGTATCGTTTTTAGGAACTTACCTTTGAACACCCATTAGAGAATCGGAAAATACGTTTGCCGCGAACGGTCTTAGGTCATCTATTCCTTCGCCAATGCCGATGGCATGAATCGGTAGGGCATACCTGTCTGCTAGGGAAACGAGAACTCCTCCCTTTGCTGTCCCATCAAGCTTTGTCATAACAATGCCAGAAATATTAATCGCCTGCTTAAAATTATCTACTTGAGAGTGTGCATTCTGTCCAACAGTCGCATCTAACACTAACACTGCACTGTGTGGTGCCTCGGGGTTAATTTTTTTCAGCACTGAATCAATTTTTTTTAACTCGTTCATCAGATTTGACTTATTTTGAAGTCTTCCAGCAGTATCTATTAAAAGCACATCAGTCTTAGATCTTCTCGTTTTTAAATAGGCGTCGTGAATTAATCCTGCGGGATCACTGCCGACTCTCTGAGCACTAATCACGGGACATTCGATTCTCTCACCCCAAACTTCAAGCTGCTTTACGGCAGCGGCCCGGAATGTATCCGCAGCAACCATACTTACAGAAAGACCATCATCTTTGTAAGTTTTGGCAAATTTTGCGATAGTAGTGGTCTTGCCACTGCCATTTACTCCTACCACCAGAACTACGAAGGGCTTTTGCGTTCCATTTGGCATCAAGGGCTTAGCAACTGGTGTGAGTGTTTTTGCTATAATATCTGACATCATTTCCTGTAGTTGGGCAGGAGATATTTCAGAATGAAAGTGATGTCTCTCAAGGCTTCCAACAAGTTGGCTTGATATATTGACTCCTAGATCTGAAGAAATGAGAAGATCTTCCAAATCACTCAAAGTTGATTCATCTAACCTTTTCCCTGAAAAAATTTTATTCACGCCTTCGGATATCTTTTCCGATGATCTGCTAAGTCCAGCACGCAAGCGTGAAAACCAACTTCTCGTAGCCTTTTTAACCATTATTTACCATTTATCAGTTAATTTACTTCTGCCTCTAGTTCATTAGAATTATTACGACGAGTCACGTGTGCCGATAAAACACTTCCAACTTTTCCAATCTTATTAATTTTAATAGGGAAATAAGACTCACATCGTCCCCATCTTTCTTTCTCTAACAAAACTGAAACTTTTTTTCCAATCAATCTTTCCATGCCAAAACGTAAAGCCTTATAGCTCATATCCTGTAATCTTGAAAGTCTTTCCTTAAGGACTTTTCCAGAAACCTGTGGCATTTTAGCAGCAGGTGTTCCTGTTCTGGTAGAAAAAGGAAAAATATGAAGAAAAGTCAAATGAGATTTTTCAACCATATTTAATGTATTTTTAAACATAGCTTCAGTTTCAGTTGG
Source organism: uncultured Rickettsiales bacterium (assembly GCA_964390605.1). Classification (GTDB taxonomy): domain Bacteria; phylum Pseudomonadota; class Alphaproteobacteria; order UBA8558; family UBA8558; genus UBA8558. The sequence continues at coordinate 3,453 of CAYMIQ010000084.1, read as the reverse complement.
GAAACCCACAATAAGATCTGCCCCAAGGGCCATACTTTTTCTTGAGTCAATTAAATAATTACAAATTTCAATTGCTTGCTCACGCGAATGTCTTCTTTTCATGCGCTTAAGAATAATATTGTCGCCAGACTGTATACTTAAATGTATATGAGGCATGATACGTTTTTCAGAGACTAATAATTCTTTCAATCTTGAATCAATAGCTGCTGGATCCAGTGAGGAAAGTCGTAAACGTTTTAATGCTGGAAAGTCGTTGAGAATTTTTTCAACTATATTTCCCAAAAAAATCTTACCCTCTAAATCCTTTCCATAAGAGGTTAGATCGACTCCTGTTAGGATAATTTCTTCAAATCCTCTGCCCAGAAAAATTTTTATTTGCTTATAAATATGATGATAAGGGATACTAAAACTATCACCTCTGGAAAAAGGTATTACACAAAAGGTGCATCGATAATCGCAACCCTGCTGCACTTGAAGAAATGCCCGGGATCGATCATTAAAGTTACGAATCAATGGAGGGGGTTTCTTATGACCAGAAAAAATATTACTTACGATTGTCTTCTTCTGTAATTTTTGACCATGCAACAAGGCAAGGGTATCGGATTCAATTTTTTCTTTATTGCCAACCACCAAATCAACTTCTGGCATTTTTGAAAATTGCTTTGGGTCGAATTGTGCCGCGCAACCTGTCACTAAAATTTTGTCCTTTGGATTCTCTCTGCGAGCTCTTCTGATGGCTTGTCGTGCTTGCCGAACCGCTTCATTAGTAACATTGCAAGTATTGATAATATAAAAACGATCTGAATCCTTCGTTGTGCTATTGGGAAAGTTCTCTCTTATCAATTGAGATTCATAGCTATTAAGCCTACAACCAAATGTTTTCACTTCGACATTAGCCATAATTAAGGATCTTTCTTAATATTCTTTTAACACGCTCAACTTTTAGATTCAAACATAGCTTTATCAAGAACTCCATCAAACACTGTAGCAACGTTACCAATCATCAACAGGCGCTCATCATCTAAAAATTCTACATCTAATGACCCTCCATCTAGCAATACATGAACTTTAGAATCGGTTAAATTCTTTTTAAATGATGCAGCTACAGCAGCACATGCGCCAGTACCACACGCCATAGTCTCGCCAGCCCCTCTCTCCCAGACTCTGAGTCGAAGTTTATTTTTAGTAATCACTTGTGCAAAGCTGACATTCACTCTTTCAGGAAAAAATTTATGATTTTCTATTTTTGGGCCATCCTTTTTTAAATCCAAACCCTCTACATTATTCTCAAAAAAGACTATGTGAGGATTCCCTAAGTTTACAGCAAAACCATCACGGAATTTTACTTTAGGGAGGCTAACGTGAGCAGTATCTAGCGACTCACTAAGTGGGATGTCTTTCCAATTAAATCTCGCTTTTCCAATATTAAGGGCAATGTTGGCTCCAGATCTAAGCTCCGCATCAAGTAAGCCAGCCATTGTTTCAAGGGTAACGTGATCTTTTTTTAACTCTTGCATCAAAATAAACGCAACGCATCTACTGGCATTACCGCAAGCAAAAGTCTCACTTCCATCACTATTAAAAATCTTAATAAAAATATCAGCAAGATCATCCTGACTTGGTAACATCATAACAACTTGATCACATCCCACACCACGCTTTCTGTCAGCAATCAGGCTAATATCTTGTGGTTGCAAGTTAATTGATGCGAGGCGAAAGTCTAAAATGACAAAATCATTCCCCAAGCCATGCATTTTAATAAAATTAATATCTTTCATCTTAATTGAGTAAAAAATTATCAAAGATTAGTAAATATGTACATTATAGTTACTAATATTAAATTTGGGTCTTGATTAATATCTCGCTTACGCTTAAATTCCAGCACTTCAACAATAACTAATGGTAACCACTAAATAAAGCCTGAATTATTTAACAGAATTTGAGGAAAAATACTAACAAGGATTTTTTAGACTGAAAATGTTTGAAAATTTAAAGGATAAATTAGGAAAAATCTTCGATGACTTAAAAAGTCGAGGAGTACTCACTGAGCAAAATATTGATCAGGCCATGAGGGAGATAAGAATTACTCTTCTAGAGGCAGACGTTGCTCTTTCTGTAGTCAAAAAATTTATTGAAGAAGTAAAACAGAAGGCACTTGGGCAAGAAGTTATTAAAAGCATAAGCCCTGGACAAATGGTTGTAAAAATAGTTCATGACCATCTAATAAAAACGTTAGGTCAAGAAAATATACCCATCAATATAGACGTAGCACCACCGGTTATAATTTTAATGCTTGGTCTACAGGGATCAGGAAAGACTACTTCTTCGGCAAAGTTGGCTAAAAGATTAACACAAAAAGATAAAAAAAGAGTCCTAATGGCATCATTAGATACATATAGACCTGCGGCCCAAGAACAGCTGAGTGTATTGGGATCGCAATTATCAATAGAAACTCTAGGTGTTGTGAAGGATCAACAGCCGGTACAAATTGCCGAAGCAGCTAAGGAAAAAGCAAAACTAGAAGGTTTTGATATTTTAATACTTGATACGGCAGGAAGATCTCAAGTTGACGAAACATTAATGAATGAAATAGAACTCATTACAGAAAAGGTTAGTCCACACGAAAAAATATTAGTTGCAGATGCTATGACCGGACAAGAAGCTGTAAAAATAGCAGATACTTTTCATAAAAGATTAGACCTAACAGGGATTATGCTAACTCGTCTAGATGGTGATGCACGAGGAGGTGCGGCTTTATCGATGACAGCGGTAACCGGTTGCCCGATAAAGTTAATAGGTATAGGGGAAAAACTAGATGAAATTGATAATTTTCACCCAGAGCGCATAGCTTCACAAATCCTAGAAATGGGCGATGTTGTGGGTCTGGTAGAAAAAGCATCAGAAACCATTGATAAAGAAGAAGCAGAAAAAGTTGCTGAAAAAATTAAAAAAGGAAAATTTGATCTAGAAGATTTTTCCAAGCAATTATCACAAATTAGCAAAATGGGTGGTATTAATAGTCTAATAGGGAAAATTCCAGGGCTAGGCAAAGTCCAAGATAAAATCTCTTCCCAAGATCTTGATAAGGATATTGTAAAAAAGCAACAAGCTATTATATTCTCTATGACACCAAAAGAAAGAACCAGTCCGGCGGTTCTAAATGCTTCTAGAAAAAAAAGAATTGCATCAGGGTCTGGATCTCAAGTTCAGGATATAAATATTTTACTTAAACAATTCAAACAAATGAATAAAATGATGAAGCAAATGAAAAAGTCGGGTTTTAAGGGTTTACTTAACCAAGGAATTAGTCAATTTAAACAAAAATTTTAATTAACTAAAGGAAGAAATATGTCACTCGCAATACGACTAACAAGAAGAGGAGCAAAAAAAAGACCTTTTTATAGAATTGTTGTTGCCGACTCTCGCAGGCCAAGGGATGGTAGATTTATCGAA
>CAYMIQ010000083.1:0-4837 GCA_964390605.1 uncultured Rickettsiales bacterium | reverse complement strand
CCCCTCTAGTTCATCGTCACTATTTGTTAGACCATGAATTTTTGGACCATAAGCTACATTGTCATAAATAGACTTAGGGAAGGGGTTGGGTTTTTGAAAAACCATTCCGATTCTTGCACGCAAAGAAACCACATCAACATCAGGATCGTAGATATTATTGCCGTCTACCAAAATTTCCCCCATCACTTTACAACCCTCAATAGTATCGTTCATGCGATTTAGACATCTAAGAAAAGTAGATTTTCCACATCCTGATGGACCGATTAGTGAGGTAATTTTGTTTCGCTCAATATTCATCGATATTTTATTCAGAGCCTTCTTGCCAGAATAAAAAACAGAAACATTTTTAATAGCGACTTTTATATTCTTATTATCTGTCATTCTTTTTTATAAATCAAAAATTACCATTTCTTTTCATATTTTTTTCTTAGTATCACTGCAAGTGAATTCATAAGTATTAAGAAAAGAAGCAAGACTAAAGTACCAGCAGCAGTTTTTTCTACAAAAGCCTTCTCTGGGCTATCCGCCCAAAGATAAATTTGCACAGGTAACGCCGTTGCTGGATCAGTAAAAGATCCTGGAATATCAACAATAAACGCTACCATTCCAATCATTAAAAGTGGTGCACTTTCTCCTAACGCTCTCGACATACCAATAATTGTTCCTGTAAAAACTCCAGGCATAGCTAAGGGTAAAACATGATGTAAAACAACCTGAAGATTTGAAGCACCTAGTCCCCTTGCTGCCTCTCGTATTGAGGGTGGTACCGCCCTTAAAGAAGATCGAGTAGCAATAATCACTGTCGGAAGAGTCATCAACGCGAGAACACAACCTCCCACTACAGGGGCTGAACGAGGCATATTGAAAACATTCAGAAAAACCGCCAAACCTAAAAGACCAAAGACAATACTAGGAACCGCTGCTAAATTGTTAATATTAATTTCAATAAATTCTGTAAAGCGACTTTTTACAGATAATTCCTCTAAGTAAATAGCAGCCATCACTCCAACAGGGAACGATAGCAGCAAGGTAATCAAAAGAGTTAGGGCTGTTCCCATGACAGCACCTAAAATACCTGCCATTTCAGGTTCTCTAGAATCAGCTTTCGTGAAAAATACGATATTGAAAGATTTTTTTATTTGACCAGAATTTCTGAGCTCCTCTATCCACCCTATTTGCTTGTCTTTGAGTCTTCTCATATCATTTGCAACATCAGCGGAAACTTTACCCTTAAAATACATATCCACATCATCTGATGCCGTCATCCATATCTCCTGTCTTGTTCCTACATATTGTGGATTTTCTTGAACCAAATCAGATAATTCATAGATTCCGCCTTGACCCAATAATTTTTTCAGTAAGCGAGTATCCTTTCTTCCACTTACTGAAGGGAATTTTTCTAGGAGTGAATCTTTAGCAATTTTAGAATAGTTAGCCTTTAAAAATGTTTCTTTATCTCCTGTGTTATCAGGATCTATTATTTCCTGAGAAAAGTTAATATTCAATCTAATTTGAGTTTGAAAAAACGCATCTTTTCCCTTTCCTATGAGATTTGAAAAAAAGATTATCAAAAAAACTAGGCCGACCACTGAAGCTAGCAAACCATAAAATCTAAAAAATCTTTCTTTTCTATAACGGTATCCTATAGAAAACTTCCCTTGCGTATGCTTTAAACTGCTATCAGTCATACTGCTCCCTATATTTCTTAACCACTTGGAGTGCCGCAATATTAAGAATTAAAGTTACAGCAAAAAGAAATAAACCAAGAGCAAAAGCAGCAAGTGTCTTGGCACTATCAAACTCCTGATCCCCAACAAGAAGGGTAACAATTTGCACAGTAATGGTAGTCACGGATTCAAGTGGATTTACCGTTAAATTTGCCGCTAGCCCCGCAGCCATCACTACGATCATCGTCTCCCCTATTGCACGGGATATTCCCAACAAAAAAGATGAGATAATGCCGGGTAACGCCGCAGGTATTACGACCTGTTTGATAGTTTCCGATTTAGTTGCGCCTAACGCATAAGAACCGTCGCGCAAATCATTAGGAACTGCATTCATAACATCATCTGATAGCGAAGAAACAAAAGGAATAATCATAATTCCCATAACCCCACCAGCAACAAGTGCACTTTCAGAAGATAGTTCGAGACCTATTGATTCTCCTAATCTTCGGACAAAAGGGCCTACTGTAATAGCTGCAAAAAATCCATACACTACTGTAGGAATGCCCGCTAAAATTTCTAAGAGTGGTTTTACGGTAGTCCGGAATTTGGGTGCTGCGTACTCACTCATATAAACGGCAGACATTAAGCCAATGGGTCCAGCTATTATCATGGCTACAAAAGTCACTAATAATGTTCCTGTAAGTAATGGGAGAATGCCGAATCTTCCTGAACTCCCAACCTGATCTTCACGAATAGCAATTTGGGGACTCCATTCTGTGCTAAAGAAGAACTCACTCACAGGGACAAGATTAAAGAAACGTAAAGCTTCAAAAAGTAGGGATAATATAATTCCGATAGTTGTTAGTATTGCTATGAGAGAAGCAAAACCAAGGACATATCTAATAATTACCTCTACTCTCTCACGTGCAACAAAGTCTGCTTTAATATTTTTCCAAGAATAAAGGAACGCCCCCAAAGAAAAGACAGAGGCACATATTATTAAAATTTGGATGCTGCGTTCTTTCAGAACGTTATGGTACGTGGCTGCCTCTGCAACAGGGGCAATAGGGTCTGATGGAGCTTTAATCCCTTCTGCTATCGCCAAAATAATACCGTAAGTTAGATCCTTGGACTGTTTGATGTCTTCTGGTAGTAAGGAACTTAATACCGCTTCCCTGATAACGAATCCCTCAAGCAAGTACCAAAGAAATATCAGTATTGTCGCTGGAATTATTACTAATAATACTACGTAGAAGCCGTGATAGCTTGGTTGGGAACGTAACTGACTTATATCGCCATTAACACTTTGAGCTGCTTTCCCTTTACCGGAAAAGTAACCGAACAAAGAGAATAAAAGGACGCCTAATATCGTATATTCTGCCCCCATAACCTCTTCTTCCTACTCTTTATTTACTCCAAAAACAAGAAGACCTTGCACCCCTTTTTAGGAGATACAAGGCTTTTTACGGGTAAATATTTCTAAAGCTAAATATTTGTTATTTTAACTCAGTTTTTTTTGCATCCAGAGAAGCTAAATTTGCGGCATTCTTTGCAACCTCTGCTCTGCTTTCATCAGAAAGAGGGATCAATCCCTTATCTGTCAAGTAGCCATCATTACCCCATGTAGCTTCCGCAGTGAATTCAGCAACATATTCCTGCATTCCGGGGATCATATCAATGTGATCCTTCTTCACGTAGAAGAATAGCGACCTAGAAATTTTATATTTTCCAGCTGCTATATCATCAAAAGTTGGCTGCACACCATTGACAATGTTGCCTTGAAGTTTATCCGAATTCTGATCTAAAAAGCTGAAACCAAAGACACCAAACGCATTTGGGTTAGCATCAAGCTTTTGTACAATCAAATTATCGTTTTCGCCTGCTTCAATGTACGCGCCATCTTCGCGCACAGCATAACAGGTCGCTTTGAACTTCTTGTTATTGCTTTTCTCAAGAGCTTTAAGATCAGGAAATGTTTTACATCCGCCTCCCATTGCAAGCTCAGCAAAAGCGTCTCGCGTACCAGAAGTCGGTGGAGGACCAAGCACTTCAATTTTTACATCTGGAAGTTTTGGATCTATATCGCTCCACTTTTTATATGGATTTTTAGTCATTTTCCCATTGATAGGAACTTCTTTTCCAAGAGCTAAGAAAACTTGTTGAAGCGTAACTGATATTGGTTTTACTTTTTTAGAATTGGCAAGAACAATGCCGTCATAACCAATTTTTACCTCAGTAATGTCCAAGATGCCATTATCAGCACACCTCTTAACTTCCTTTTTCTTAATCCGTCTTGAAGCGTTAGTAATATCAGGATGGCTTGACCCTATACCTCTACAGAAAAGTTTTAGTCCACCACCAGACCCTGTACTTTCAACAATTGGAGTTGGAAATTTAGTTTTTTTGCCAAACGCTTCGGCAACAGAGGTAGAAAAAGGAAATACTGTCGACGAACCTACTATATGAATCGTATCTCTTGCGTAAGCAAAAGATGTTCCAACCAAAAGAAAAATTATAGCAATGATTAATTTTTTCATGTAGTCCTCCTAATTACCAATCTATTTGCATTCTCATTTGAAAGATGCTTGGCTCATCGCCGCCATTAACAGCATCATTGTCAGCCATCACACGGATATACTCTGCCCTTATAACAATATATGGGTTTGCGTGCCAATTAACAGCACCGGTCCAAGTATGTTGACCACCCCCCTGCACGTCACCATCTGTATGATTAGCGGCTGCATATCGAACAGCTAAACCTAGTGCTCCAGGCCCACCATCAGAAAAATTCTTTTTCGGTTTAATTCGACCAAACGTACCCTTATTAGGTTTATAACTACGACCCTCACCAGTTACATAATACCAACCCTCAACATAACTAGCCCAAAAATCAAGGTCATCGTTAGTATCTCTATTAACATCAATCATGAAGTATTCAGCTTGCATACCCCAAGGACCACGACCAAAAGCAAGCTCAGGTCCAACAACTGTATAGCTGTCCACAAATGGAATTACACCGGTATTTAAATAGTTAACAGTTGTTTGGTGCGAATGCGGTTGGTCATCAAAGTCTGTAAAAGCGGTATTGTCACCTTGCTTTTGCCATCTGCGGACACTTAGTCCGGTATGAACAAAGTTAATGGCTTTCTTATCAAAAACCGGAGCCATGG
>CAYMIQ010000082.1:0-4957 GCA_964390605.1 uncultured Rickettsiales bacterium | reverse complement strand
TGGCATTTATTTTTAGAAAAATTAGATGGATACTCCTGCCTTTAATGAGCTGTTTTTATGCCGTTTTGATAATGATGGGATTAGTAGGGTTTTTAAATTGGAAGGTAACGGTCATATCCTCAAACTTTATCTCACTAATGTTAATTCTAACGATGTCAATGAATATTCATCTAGTTGTGCGATATCAACAATTACGAAGACAAAATAACAAAATGAAGCAAATTGAGCTTATTGAGTTAACGGTAAAGAAAATGGTTCTACCATGCCTATATACTGCCTTAACAACAATTTTTGCCTTTACATCATTGGTGTTCAGCAACATTAAGCCTGTGATCGATTTCGGTTGGATGATGACTGCCGGACTCACAATCACCTTCTTAACATCCTTTCTACTGTTCCCATCAATCTTGGCAATCTTAAAGAAAGCCGAGCAAGAGGATATAGAAAAATCGAGATCTGCAATTACTAAAGGTTTTGCGCAAATTACTGAGAAATACGGAAAGATGGTATTTGTCTTATCTATCCTACTTTGCTTAATAAGTGGAATAGGTATTAGCAAACTCAAAGTAGAGAATAGTTTTATCAATTACTTTGACACCAAAACTGAAATCTACCAAGGGATGAAACTAATCGATGAGAAATTAGGAGGAACAACGCCCTTAGATGTATTAATAAAATTTGATTCAAATAATACAGTCGATCTAATCGAGGATTCTAATCTCGATGAAGAAGAGTTTGATAATCCGCTAGGTTTCTTAGAAGAAGAAGTAGAATCTGATAAATATTGGTTTACTTCTGAAAAGGTAAATAAAATAAAAGCCGTACATGACTATCTTGATACATTACCAGAGGTAGGGAAAGTGATGTCGCTTGCCTCAACCATTAGAGTTGCAGAAGGTTTGAACAAAGGAAAAGAATTAGATAACTTTGAACTTGAGGTGCTCTTCAAGAAGATTCCAGACGATGTGAAATCAAGTATAGTTGACCCCTTCTTATCAACAGAAAACAATGAAGCTAGAGTTAATTTGAGAGTCCTAGACTCAAAACCAGATATTAGAAGAAATGATTTGATACAAAAAATAAGACACGACTTAATCTCAGAACTTGGATTCACAGAGGAGGAAACTGAAGTAACAGGCATAATGATTCTCTATAACAACATGCTTCAAAGTTTATTCAAATCACAAATCCTCACTCTCGGCTATGTAATGCTGGGCATTGCATTAATGTTTCTAATACTCTTCCGATCCTTCTCACTTGCAGCTATCGGTATAGCCCCTAACTTTCTCGCTGCAGCGATAGTTTTAGGCATCATGGGAATCATGAAAATACCGCTAGATATGATGACAATTACCATTGCAGCAATAACGATCGGTATAGCTGTCGACAACAGCATACATTACATATATCGTTTTAGAGAAGAATTTAGATCTAACAAAGATTACCTAAAGACAATGAAAATTTGTCACCAAAATATCGGTCGTGCAATTCTGAACACATCGATCACCATAATATTTGGTTTTTCTATATTAAATTTATCCAACTTTATACCGACAATACTTTTTGGCGTACTAACCGGCTTAGCAATGTTTATTGCTATGTCTCTCGTGCTAACATTATTACCTAAACTATTAATAACCCTAAGGCCGTCCTTAGATAAGCAAAAGTAATACTGATGACAGATGTGCTATCAAACGCTTTTGACCTAATAGTAATAGCTATTATCTTGTTCTCAGGGTTCTGCGGCCTACTAAGAGGTGTCACCAAAGAGGTTCTATCTCTAATCAGATGGATCATTCCGCTTGTTTTGGCATTTTACGGGTACTCCTTACTGGGAGAATATCAGACAAATTATTTATGGGAAGATCCTGTATTTATCGACTTCGCAAGTGGTGCAATAATTTTTATAGTTACCTTTCTGGCCCTCACATGGTTCAGGAGTGGTATGTCCGGTAGCGTTAAAGGAGGGCCCCTTAATCCAATCGATAAAATTTTTGGGCTAGCGTTTGGTTTTCTGAGGGGCTTTGTTTTAATCTGCCTTGCATATATCGTTTATGAGTTTATGATTCCTGCCGAGGAAGATAGGCATGAATCTTTAAAATCTTCTTTTTCTTACACATATATAAAAGAAGGTAGTAATTTTTTGCGTAATTCTGTATCGTTTGCAAAGGAAACAAAGCTACCTGAATTGGAAACATAATTAGAAAGAAAAATTCAATTATGCCGTCGTCAAAAAGGAATTTACAAGACAAGTTCCGAGAAGAATGCGGTGTATTCGGAATCTTTAACCACAATGACGCATCAGCAACAGTAGCGCTTGGTTTACACGCATTGCAGCATCGTGGGCAGGAGGCTGCTGGGGTGGTATCTTTTGATGGTAGTAATTTCCATAACCACCGTGCCATAGGCCTTGTGGGAGATAATTTCAGCTCAGAAAAAGTAATAAAAAAACTACCTGGAAATTCTGCAATCGGACATAACCGTTACTCTACAACAGGAGAAACTGTAATGCGCAACATTCAGCCTCTTTATGCTGATTTGGCTTCTGGGGGATTCGCCGTAGCACACAACGGTAATTTAACTAACGCACTAAAACTACGGAAGAATCTAATTGAAAAAGGTTGCTTATTTCACTCCACCACAGATACCGAAGTCATTATACACCTCACCGCAATAAGCAAAGCAAAGAGGCCCATCGATCAGGTCACTGACGCGCTAAGGCAAATCGAAGGTGCGTACTCCCTCATAGCAATGATGTCTGATTGTCTAATCGGGGTCCGCGATCCAAATGGAGTAAGGCCGCTGGTGCTCGGAAAAATTGATGGTTCATTCGTGCTTGCTTCTGAGACATGCGCATTTGATATTATTGGTGCCGAATATATAAGGGCAGTTGATCCTGGAGAACTCATTGTAATAAATGAGGCTGGATTGCAGTCCTATAAACCCTTTGGAGAAAGAAATCGTCATTTCTGTATATTTGAGTACATATACTTTGCTCGCCCAGATAGCATTGTTGAAGATTTAAATGTTTATGAATCAAGGAAAAAAATTGGAGCAATGCTGGCCAAGGAAAAACCAATTAAGGCAGATTTGGTCGTTCCAGTCCCTGACTCTGGAGTGCCCGCAGCATTAGGCTATTCGGAAAAATCAAAGATTCCTTTTGACTTGGGGATCATTAGAAACCATTACGTTGGTAGAACATTCATAGAGCCAACTGATCAGATCAGGCACTTAGGTGTGAGGTTAAAGCACAATGCGAATAAATTAAAAATTAAAAACAAAAGGATAATTTTAGTAGATGATAGTATAGTCAGGGGAACAACTTCAAAAAAAATTGTAGAGATGGTGCGTGACGCTGGGGCAAAGGAGGTACATATGCGTATAGCGAGCCCTCCCACAGCTCACCCTTGTTTCTATGGAATCGATACACCAAAAAGAAAAGAACTTCTGGCAGCAAAAATGTCAATTAAGGAAATGGAAAAATTTTTATCCGTTGACTCCTTGGCATTCATATCGATGGATGGGATATACAAGGCAATGGGAGAAAAGAAAAGAAACGGAAAAGTTCCTCAATTCTGCGATGCTTGTTTCAGTGGAGAATATCCAGTACCCACAGTTGATCACGATGATGGGCAGACAGATAGCCAGCTGTCGCTACTTGTAAGGCTAGCCTAAAAAATTTCCTCTAAAAAAAGGTCTCATCAGTAATACTTTTATACCAACCACGAGCATGCCTTGCTTCCTGCATGCGCAATTTCCTACTGACGCCAAGAGGGCTCGTGCCACCGCTTCCGTCAATAGCCCTGATTTTTGTATCTGTTGACCTATAAGAGGCGTTGATCGAGATTCCGTAATCAGATGACAAAAGGCTATAACAAACGTTTGAAAACACAGGCATTGGTAATTCCTTCTCATTAATCAGGGCTATAATCGCCGCAGCAGCCACCTTAGCTTGACTATTAGCGGCAAAAGCTGATTTTGGCATATCTCCCGGATCAATTGAATCTCCGATAATGTGAACATAGGGAGCAGATTTAGATTCAAAGGTGAAATTGTTTACCGTGCACCAACCGCCCTTATCCGCTAATCCTAACTTTAGAGTAATTTCAGACGCCGTTTGGTGAGGTATCAGATTAATCACATTAGCCTTTAATTGCATAGAATCGTTTCCTATCGTCATATCCTTTGGATTCACAGCGCTCACATGTCCTCCGCTACTTCTGGGTACCCACTCTATCATTCCGGGATAAAGATCATCCCAACCTTCAAGAAATAATTCTTTTTTTGTGAACTGGTCTTTTGAATCCAAAATAATAATTTTTGATTTTGGTTTAAATTTTTTGAAGTAACTAGCAATTAAACTTGCCCGTTCATAGGGCGCTGGAGGGCAACGATAAGGATCTTCAGGAGCTGCAATAACTGCAAGGCCTCCATTCCTCATTGATTGTATCTGATTACTTAAAATAGTTGTTTGTGGCCCTGCTTTCCATGCATGTGGAATTTGGTTCACATACTGAGGTCCATAACCTTCAACGAGGCTCCAATCAAAATCAATGCCTAGGGCAAGGACAAGTCTGTCATAAAATAACTTTTGTCCATTTGATAAATTAATAAATTTTTCATCAAAATTCACGTTTTTTAGCTCATCATGAATTACTTGAATTCCGCTCTTCTTCAAACCTGCATAAGAATAGGAAATATTCTGAATTTTGTTAAAGCCACCAATAACATAATTGCTTGTCGGGCAAGTCATATAATTTGCTTGTTTCTCTACTAACAATACTTCAATTGCGGGATCGTGAGATTTTATATAGTTTGCACAAACAGCACCTGCAAATCCCCCACCAACAATAACAACTCTTGCCTTTGGTTTCGTAGAGCATGCGACATATGGAAGAAGAGCCACGCCTCCCAAGTAACTAATAAACTTTCTTCTGGTTGTGCCCATTTTACTCAT
>CAYMIQ010000081.1:0-4968 GCA_964390605.1 uncultured Rickettsiales bacterium | reverse complement strand
ACATCTTGTTTACCGACGCAGATATTTTGCACAGCCCAAACAATTTAAACAATCTAGTATCTAAGGCAGAATCAGAAAATCTAGACCTGGTATCGTTAATGGTACTATTGAGAGCAAAAAAAATCTGGGAAAAAATCTTAATGCCTGCTTTTGTATTTTTTTTTCAAAAACTCTACCCTTTTCAATGGGTAAATAATCCAAAAAAAAAGATAGCAGCAGCTGCGGGGGGATGTATGTAGTAAAATACTCTAAGCTTAAAAAGTCTGGGGGAATTAAAAAAATAAAGGGCCAGATCATTGATGACTGCGCGTTAGCAAAAGTATTAAAAAAAAATGGAAAAATATGGATTGGGATTACAAAAAAGATCAAAAGCTTGCGTAACTACGATAAAGTATCAGAAATTTGGTCCATGGTAACGCGATCGGCTTACGATCAGCTGGGTTATTCAGTTACCCTATTAATTATATGTATATTTGGAATGCTTTCTGCCTATATAATTCCTACAATATCTCTATATGCTGGACTCTCACAAGAAAATAATTATTTGCTACTTACTGGACTAATTGCCTGGTTAATTATGTCCTATACCTACATACCAACATTAAGAAATTTTAGTGAAAAATTTTTTATGGCAACATTCTTGCCCATAGCGGGCATATTTTATACATTGGCCACTATTGATTCCGCCAGAATGCATTTATGGGGATCTGGGGGCTCTTGGAAGGGGAGAAGTTGTAAAATCGACAAGATCCAATGAGCAAAAAGAATTTATCCAACATTGAGACACCGTCAGGCAAAGGTTCAAGAGATGAAAATTTTCCAGTTGCCTCTTGGGTTATTTCCAGTCACCTTAGGCCTCACATTAAAACTTTCTATTCGTTTGCCAGAGCTGCAGACGATATTGCGGACAACCCAAATTTACCTGCAAAGGAAAAAGTCAGGCGTCTCAATATCTTTCAATCAGTATTGATGGGGGGGGTGAAAAATAGAAAAAGATGTCCTAAGGCGGGATCCCTCAAGAAATCGAATCATCGACTAGGCATCACACCTATATATGGAAAAAAATTATTAGAGGCGTTTAAAAAAGATGCTGTAAAGCTAAGGTATAAAAGCTGGAAAGATCTCATTGGATACTGCAATCTATCTGCAGCACCAGTTGGAAGGTATCTACTTGACCTGCATGGTGAAAGTAAAAATATATACAAATACTCCGACGACCTATGTAATGCACTCCAAATCATTAATCACTTGCAAGACTGTAAGGAAGATTACATAAATTTAGACCGGATATATTTACCACAATCTTGGATAAAGGCACAAAAAATACCGAATTCTCAATTAGGAGAGCGTGAGTCCAGCAAGGGGCTAAGACATGTAATAGATAAAACTTTAAGTGGAGTAGAAAAATTGCTCAAAAGTGCTTCCTTGCTTCCAAAAAAAATAGAAAACTCCCGCCTGTCCACAGAAGCAGAGATCATCTACAGAATAGCCTGTAAATTAACAAAAGAATTAAGAATCAAAGACCCCTTACAAGAAAAGGTAGAACTTTCCAAAGTATCCTTTCTGTTATGCGGAGTTAAAGGTCTACTTTTTTCGTGGTTTAGAAATTGATTCATTCTAAGAAACTAAACAACCCAACTTGATTGCACAAATGAGAAAGGGAAATATGAATCTAGGGGATATACGAAGAATTGTAAAAAAATCGGGAACAACTTTCTATTGGGGAATGCGCGTGCTCCCAAAAGAAAAGAGTGATGCGATGTTCGTAATGTACGCCTTCTGCAGAATAGTAGATGATATATCTGATGGAAAATTAGAAAAAACGAAAAAAGTTCAAAAATTAAACAAATGGAAAACAGAAATCGAAAATATATATCAAAATAAAAAATTGACGGAACCAATTTCGCACCTTCTCTTGCCAGTGATCCAGGAATTTAGATTACAAAAGAAATATTTCTTAGAAATCATTAATGGTATGAAAATGGATGCAAGGGAAAGAATAGTGTCACCAAGTGAAAAAAAACTAGCAGTATATTGTCAAAGAGTTGCTACTGCCGTTGGTTTGTTATCAATAAAAATTTTTGGTGAAGACACAAAAAGTAGCCAAATATATGCACAGAAACTTGGAAACGCTTTTCAACTTACAAATATCCTAAGAGATCTGCAGGAAGACTCTGAAAGAAAAAGATCATACCTACCGAAACAACTTTTAAATAAATATAAAATCAAAGAAGTTGATCCAAAAAGAATCCTAAGGCACCCCAATATCTCTAATGTATGCAATGACCTCGCGGATCGAGCGCAACAATTTTTCTATGAAGCGAGAATCATAGTAAAAAAATGTAATAAAGAAACCTTGCGTCCTGCAGTAATCATGTGTGATCTTTATGAGGAAATTTTGAATTCATTAATCAAACGAGGTTGGGATAATTTAAACGAACCAATCAGGATCGCAAAAGTAAAAAAATTTTGGTTAGTTTGTAAAAATTTTATTATTTAAAAAATGCAGACTAAAAAAGATTCCACTATTCATATAATAGGAGCAGGAATATCTGGGCTTGCGTGCGGTGTTGATCTTGTAGATCAGTATAGAAGAATCTTCATCTACGATTCTGCCAATCACGCAGGTGGAAGGTGTCGATCATTTTATGAACCGACATTAAAGCGATACATAGATAATGGAAATCACCTGTTGCTCAGTGGAAACAATCTCACTCTTAATTATCTTAATAAAATTGGCGCAAGAAAAGAATTAACCGTAAATTCCGAAGCAATTTATCCATTTGTCAATATAAAGACTGGGAAAAGGTGGCAAGTGCACATAAATAAAGGAGTATTTCCATGGTGGATTTTTTCTCAGGACAGAAGGATTCCAGATTCAAAGGCTTACGACTATCTTCGCATTATCAAACTTGGCATCGCAAAAAAAGATGGGCGAGTGGGAGATTATTTAAGAAAAAATGACCCCTTATTTCATGAACTGTGGAATCCACTAACAATAGGAATCTTAAATACACCAAGCGAAAAAGCATCCTCCTTGCTTTTGTGGTCTGTAATTTTAAAAACCTTTGCCAAAGGAGGAAAATTCTGTCTCCCTTGCCAACCAAAAAAGGGTCTCTCCGAAACATTTATTAATCCAGCACTACAATGGCTGAAGAAAAGAAAGATCAGCATAAATTTTAATCATCTTCTAAAAAAAATAGAGACCACAGATAAGAGGATAACAAAATTATTTTTCTCAAAAAATACAGTCATTATTAAGAAGAATGACTACGTTGTATTAGCAATTCCGCCTGACAGTCTGCCAAAGCTGGTGAAAGGGATCAGGGCTCCAAAAAATAAAAACGCAATCATAAACATTCATTTTCGGTTAAAGAAATCGCATAAACTTCCCAAGGAACCCCATCTATTGGGAACAGTGGGTGGAAGAAGTCACTGGCTTTTCTTCAGAGGTGACGTAGTAAGCGTCACAATTAGTTCCGCAAATCATTTAATAAACATAGATTCAAATGTAATCGCTAATGAAATTTGGCGTGAAGTAATTAAAGCACTTAATTTACCAAATCACTTAAAGATACCACCCTACAAAGTAATTAAAGAAAAACGCGCAACCTTTTCACAAACACCAGAAGGAATCAAGCTCAGATCTGACGCAAGAACATCTTATGAAAATTTATTTTTAGCTGGCGATTGGACTAGCACTGATCTACCGGCAACGATTGAAGGATCGGTAAAATCAGGAAAGCACGCAGCTATGCTATTAATGAGAAATGATTAACCTCAACAAAAAAAAGGAATTATGATATTTTTTGAGAAATTAAAAGGAAGAATAAATAGATGCTACTAAAAAAAGTTGAAAAGATAATCTCACAAGATTTCCAAAAACTTATCAAACTTCAAGAGAAAGATGGTCATTGGCTGTTTCCTCTAGAAGCAGATACTACAATTTCTTCAGAATATATTATCCTGAACCACTACCTTGGAGATATAGAAACTGTCATTGAAAAAAGATTATCAAACTTCATAAAAACAAAACAAAATTCAGATGGAGGATGGCCGCTTTTTTATGGGGGAGAATCAAATATCAGCACAAGCACTAAAGCATATTTTGCATTAAAACTTTCAGGAATCTCCGAAAAATCTAGCGTCATGGTAAAAGCAAAAAAGTTTATTCTATCGAAAGGCGGCGCAAGTAAATGTAATGTCTTTACTAGAATAACTCTTGCTTTATTTGGCGAAGTGCCGTGGCGATCGATTCCTCAAATGCCCGTTGAAATAATGCTGCTTCCAAGATGGTTTCCCTTTCACCTAAATAAAATTTCATATTGGTCCAGAACAGTGTTGGTGCCTCTCCTTATTATAATGACAATGAAACCAAAGGCCAAAAATCTAAAAAAGATTAGAATCAAGGAACTGTTCAGAGTTCCGGCAGATAAAGAAAAGAATTTTATATCCAACAAGAATAAATCTCTACTTGGCTTCTTGTTGATTAAATTAGATACCCTGCTCAGAATTAGCCAACACTTATTTCCAAAATCTATTAGGGAAAAGGCTATGGAAAAGGCTAAAAAATGGATTCTAAAAAGATTAAACGACAAACATGGTCTCGGTGCCATTTTCCCCGCTATAGCAAACTCCCTAATTGCTTTACTGGCATTAAATAAAAATAAAAAAAATAAAGATACGCAAACAGCAAGAACGGCAATAAAAAAACTTTTATTCTTTGGGCAAGATAAGAAAGAAGTTTTTTGCCAACCGTGTGTATCACCTGTTTGGGACACGGGTTTTGTGATTCACGCACTTCTGGAACAAGGATCAAAGAAATATCAAAAAAATATCGATAAGAGCATTAAGTGGCTAAGAGAAAAAGAAATCAAGAATATCAAGGGGGATTGGGCAGAAAAAAAACCAGAATTAAAACCCGGGGGATGGGCATTCCAATATCAAAATCCGTTTTATCCAGATCTG
>CAYMIQ010000080.1:0-5024 GCA_964390605.1 uncultured Rickettsiales bacterium | reverse complement strand
AGCGGCGGCATTTTTACTTGCTAGTGGCACGACTTCCAGATTTAAATTCTCTTGTTCGGCAAGCTTATTGCGCTGTATTACATCCATTTCCCAGTTGACTGTTCCAAATTGTAGAGTACCAACACGAATTCTTTCATGCACATCATCTTCCGCCATTACGATTTTTGTAAAACTAAATGTAATGATTAGAAGTGTCAGCAGCTTATTTCCTAGATTCATATTTTTCATAATACCCTTTTATAGATTCTTCAGCGTGCATTACCATAAACGATTTATTATTAACTTTCGATTAATGAATATAAAATATTTGCTTATTGTTGCAATACGGTAAAAAATATACGTGATGGAGAAGAATTTAGATACTTCTGGTCTTAAATGTCCTCTGCCAGTACTCAAGTCGTACAAGGCAATGAAAGATCTCGCAAGAGGAGATGTTCTTCGGGTTATTTCAACGGATCCCAAGTCTCCTAAGGACTTCCAGGACTTCTGCAAGACAGCGGGATATAAGCTAATTGAGAATGGAAAAAAAAATGGTAAGTTTTTTTTTAGAATTCAAAGAACATAGCGTTAAATGAAAAGTATCGTTTATTTTCATCCTGTTTTTTTGGATCATGATACTGGTTTTGGTCATCCGGAATCCCCGGATCGCGTGAAAGCTATTCTCAATGAATTACGAAAAGAGGAATTCAGGGACTTGATTTGGAAAGAGCCCAAGGCTGCTACTAAATCCCAAGTTTCGCTCGTACATCTCGCATCTTATGTTGATAAAATATTTAATTCAGTGCCAAAAAACGGCAGAATTCTTCTAGACGCAGATACCGTGATGTCACCTAAAAGTTTAGTGAGCGCTTTGCATGCCGTTGGTGCGGTGTGCCTTGCCATTGATGATGTAATTGATGGAAACGCATCAAATGCATTTTGTTTAGTGCGCCCACCCGGACATCATGCCGAACCGGACCGATCAATGGGTTTTTGTATTTTTAATAATATTGCCATTGGCGCATTCCACGCGATACATAATCGTAAATTAAATAGAGTGGCTGTTGTGGACTTTGATGTGCACCATGGGAACGGTACTCAGGTAGCGTTTCAGGGGAATAAGAATCTACTTTTTGCATCGACTCACCAGTCACCATTTTATCCAGGAACAGGCGCGAAGTCAGAAACGGGTGGGGGCAATATTTTTAATGAACCGCTTGCCAGTGGTTCAGGGACTACAGAATTACAAAGCGCGATGAAAGAGAGAATATTACCTGCTTTGGAGGAATTTTCTCCTGAGCTAATCTTGATTTCCGCTGGTTTTGATGCGCATGCCGAAGATCCATTAGCTTCTTTACGTTTTACGGAAGATGACTATGTTTGGATTACCACACAGTTGATGGCAATTGCCAAAAAATATTCAGATAATCGTATCGTTTCTTCCCTAGAAGGTGGTTATAATCTTTCTGCGCTTGCAAGTAGCGTTGGTGCGCATGTCAGAACTCTAATGAATACTAACTGATTGACGAGGTAAGATTGCAAACACTTAATGCAAAGCTCAAAGAGACTGCTAAATTAGTTGCGGATGAGATTAATTCTCTGATTCCTAAAGGGCACGGCTTGGATAAGAAACTTTTTGAGGCAATTCGTTATTCTATTATGGCTGGTGGAAAGAAGCTAAGACCATTCTTGGTTATGTCTTCTTCTGAAATTTTTGATGTTCCAAAAAAAAACGCACTCCGCGTTGCTGCCGCGGTAGAAATGGTGCACACATATTCTCTTGTGCACGATGATTTGCCTGTTATGGATAACGATGACTTAAGGAGAGGCAAGGCATCTTGCCACGTAAAATACAACGAAGCGACTGCAATTTTGGTTGGAGATTCGTTAATTACATTGGCATTTAATATTTTGTCTCATAAGGATACCCACAAGGACTCTGAGATTAGATGCAAACTTATTGAGTCCTTGGCTTTTTCTTCAGGTAGCAAGGGTATGGTAGGCGGACAAATGATTGATCTTGTCGCGGAGAATAAAAAGCTTGATTTAGGAAATATTACAAGACTTCAGAGATTGAAAACTGGTGAGCTGATAGCTTTCTCTTGTACCGCGGGTGCTATTTTGGGAAATGCTACGGATTCTCAATATAATGCATTACGTCATTTTGCACACGATCTTGGTCTTGCTTTCCAAATTCAGGATGACCTTCTCGATGCTTTAGGCAATGAGAAAAAGATGGGAAAAAAAGCCGGTAAAGATGCAAAGGTAGGAAAGGCTACATTTGTTTCAATACTAGGGGTTGATAGAGCTCGAGAACAAGCTCATTTGTTAGTGCAGCAGGCAATCAGACACCTTAAAGGTTTCGGAAATAAAGCGGACTGGCTTAAAAAAATCGCACATTTTGTGGTAGAAAGGCAAAACTAGGTGTATAAAGTCAGCTAGAAGGTTTAATAAAAGGCGGGTTTGTACCATGGCGGTGAAGACACCTCTTCTGGATAAGGTAAAATTTCCATCAGATTTGCGCTCTATGAATGAGACTGAGCTCAGGCAGTTGGCTGATGA
Source organism: uncultured Rickettsiales bacterium (assembly GCA_964390605.1). Lineage (GTDB taxonomy): Bacteria > Pseudomonadota > Alphaproteobacteria > UBA8558 > UBA8558 > UBA8558. Next base: position 2,483 of record CAYMIQ010000080.1, on the reverse strand, counting down.
GTTACGTCTAGAGGTTATTGATGCCGTTTCTGTAACTGGTGGTCATTTAGGTGCTGGACTAGGCGTTGTGGAATTAACTGTTGCTTTACATTATATTTTTGACACGCCCAGGGATCGGTTAATTTGGGACGTTGGGCACCAGGCCTACCCACACAAAGTTTTAACTGGTCGAAGGGATCGTATTCGCACATTGCGTCAGCCCCGAGGTTTATATGGATTTACGAAAAGATCAGAAAGTGAGTATGATCCTTTTGGCGCAGCGCATAGCTCAACATCCGTTTCTGCTGGTCTTGGCATGGCCGTTGCGCGTGATCTTCAGAAGAAAGGTAACCACGTTATTTGCGTTATTGGTGACGGTGCCATGAGTGCTGGAATGGCTTATGAAGCGATGAATAATGCAGGCGCTATGAGTGAGAAGTTAATAGTGATTTTAAACGATAATGATATGTCAATTGCTCCACCCGTTGGTGCTATGAGTGCTTATCTTTCTAGACTTATTTCAGGAAAGACTTATCGATCGCTTCGTCATCTCTTTAAGGCTATGTTAAAAAGATTCCCCAAAGGGATGAAAACTGTTGCAAAGCGCATGGATGAGTATAGCCGTGGCATGGTAGTCGGTGGTACACTTTTTGAAGAGTTAGGTTTTTATTATATTGGTCCAGTTGATGGGCATAATATGGACCACCTCTTACCAGTTTTAAAGAATGTTCGAGATGACAAGTCAGATGGCCCGTACTTGATTCATGTGGTTACGCAGAAAGGACATGGATACAAGCCTGCAGAAAAATCTTCTGATAAATATCATGGTGTCAATAAATTTGATGTAGTTACAGGCGAACAACAGAAGGGTAAGTCAAATGCGCCAAGCTACACAAAGGTTTTTGCTGAAGCCTTAATTTCTGAAGCAGAGAAAGATCACAAGATCGTTGCAATTACCGCTGCAATGCCCTCTGGTACCGGGTTAGATATTTTTGGTAAAAAGTTTCCTGATAGAACATTTGATGTTGGCATTGCAGAACAACACGCTGTTACTTTTTCTGCTGGCTTGGCAACGGAAGGGATGAAACCTTTTGCAACAATATATTCAACTTTTTTACAAAGAGCATATGACCAGGTTGTCCATGATGTTGCTATTCAAAAGCTGCCAGTTAGATTTGCAATGGATCGTGCTGGTTTAGTAGGCGCAGATGGCGCCACACATGCTGGGTCTTTCGACATTTGTTATTTGTCTACTTTGCCTAACTTTGTTGTTATGGCTCCATCTGATGAAGCAGAATTGGTGCACGCTGTGGCCACTGCAGCTTCAATAAACGACAGACCATCTGCTTTTCGTTATCCTCGTGGGGATGGTGTGGGCGTCGATGTTCCTAGTAAAGGAACAGTTTGGAAGCTTGGAAAAGGCAGAATAGTGAAAAAAGGTCAAGATATTGCCATACTATCCTTAGGCCCTAGGTTGTACGAAGCGCTTAAAGCTGCGGAGAGTCTTAGTATGAAGGGTATTAATCCCACTATTGCTGATGCGCGCTTTGCAAAACCTTTGGATAAACAGTTGATTCGCGACCTCGTGAAGAAGCACAATATACTGATTACAATTGAAGAGGGCTCTATAGGTGGATTCGGATCCCATGTTCTTGATTTTCTTTCTCACGAAGGGTTATTAGATGGGAATCTAAAGGTCAGGACCATGGCATTTCCCGATCTATTCTTGGCACATGGAAAGCCTGAGGAACAATACGAAGAGGCTGGGTTAACTGCTCAGCACATTGAAGACACTATTCGTGGATTAATGGGTGATTCGAAATTTAAGGTTGTTTCTACTACTCAGGATCCCGATTAACCTAGTCACTACTTGGTTTCAAAATAAATCTTATTCCTTAGTAGGTGGTCAGCAAGCACTACCGCCATCATTGCTTCTCCGATTGGTACTGCGCGAATACCCACACATGGATCGTGGCGACCTTTTGTTCTGATCGTCACTTCCTTACCTTTCGTGTTTATACTTTTCTGAGGTACCAAGATTGAGCTAGTAGGCTTTACACAGAATCTTGCAACTACCTCTTGTCCTGTTGATATACCACCTAAAATTCCACCAGCGTTGTTAGATAGAAAACTGGGCTTACCTTTCTTTATTCTAATTTGATCTGAGTTACTTTCTCCTGTTAACGAGGCAGCAGCGAAACCTGATCCAATCTCTACCCCCTTAACCGCAGGTATGCTGACAAAAGCTTTTGCAAGTTCTGCGTCGAGTTTATCGTAGACAGGTTCTCCGAGGCCCGGTGGAATGCCAGAAGCTACAATTTCAATTATGGCGCCCGTTGACGTTCCTTGTTTTCTAATTTTTTTGAGAAAGAGCTTCCATTCATTTACGATTTGTTTATCGGGGCACCAGAGCTAATTGTGCTCTGCAGTTTTCCAACTCCATCTAGATCTATTAATTTTATGTGGTCCCAGTTGTATGACCGCTCCTCGAATATTGACTCATT
>CAYMIQ010000079.1:0-5030 GCA_964390605.1 uncultured Rickettsiales bacterium | reverse complement strand
GGGGTGGAGAGATTCGAACTCCCGACATCCTGCTCCCAAAGCAGGCGCGCTACCAGGCTGCGCTACACCCCGTATTAAATACTGTAACATAAAATTAAACAAAGAAAATATAGCCTACGATCAAGTATACTGGAACAAGAAAGATTAGAGACCAAATTATATAACCAAAAAAACTAGGCATTTTAATACCACGCTCTACGGCTATTGATCTTACCATAAAATTTGGGGCATTACCTATGTACGTATTTGCACCCATAAAAACCGCACCGCAAGATATAGCCAATAAAATGTTATTCATAGTTGTAGTTAGAACTTCTGGATCACCGCTAGCAGCATTGAAGAAAACCAAATAAGTCGGAGCATTATCTAAGAAGCTTGAAATAATGCCAGTTACCCAAAAATACATCAAAGCATTGGGATTGCCTTCGGGGTTTACGATATCGGAAACAAAAGACAGAGACCCGTCGGGTCCTTGGCGTAACATCGCGATGACTGGTATAATGGTAATAAAGATTGCAAAAAATAATTTAGAAACCTCCTGTATAGGAAACCATGTAAATTGATTTTCCTTACGCACATCATCTGAGGTCACTTTAATTGAAAGTACACAAAGAATTAATAAAGAAAGATCGCGCAAAATATTCTGAAGTTCTAAGTCAGTGCCCAGAATATTAATACTTACTCCAGAGTCCCATATTCCACTCATAAGCACAGAGAGTACCACTCCCAATAATATTAATATGTTTCCTTTTCCAATAATCTGAAACTGTTCACCTCCTGATCGAGGTTCGATCTTTTGCAAATGTTCTGGTGGTGCCTTCTCTTTAGAAAAAAGATAATTATCAAGTGCATAAAAAATCCCAAAAAGCATTGAACATGAAAGAAATCCCAAAAATAAAGGCGGATCGCCAAGTGGTGTTAGAGACCCACCGATGTTGGCAACCAAGAAAATGAAGAAGACGATGACATGGACATTATTCTTTCTCCAGTGATTTGCTTCAATGATTGGTCTAATCAATAAAATAGCCGCACCTGTGGTTCCAATAATACTCGCTAAGGCAGTTCCAACAAAAAGAAAAATTATATTGGATCCAGGGGTTCCAACAAAATGCCCACGAAATTTTATTCCACCAGTAATTGTGTATAAAGAAAGTAATAATATGATGAACGGTAAATACTCTATCAACATTGTGTGGGCAACTTCCTTAACCGCTACGGAAATACCAAATGTATTTATAAAAGGAGCAACAACAACAATAACCCAAAACAGGGCAACCTTTCCCAAGTGATGGTGCCATAGCTTAGGAGCCAAAATAGGTAGAATGGCAATCGAAAATAAAATACCAAGAAATGGGAGGGACCAGATCAAATCCAATTGGGAAACGTCAAGATGATGATTCATAAGCAATATAACCTTTTTTGATCTATATCATTTATGCAGATTAATTCATGTCCTGCTTATGTAAAGCAACGTACACATGCTAAGGGCTATATGCAATAAACCTAGCTTTTGAACCCCTGTTTTGCTAGTATAAATGAATAATTGTATAAATGTCACAGGGGGGGCCAAAATGGCAGATACAGCAATAGCTCTAAAATCAAATGCTCAAAGTTGGTTACCAGAAGCAAAAAAACTTCTAATAGGTGGAAAATGGGTTGATGCATCATCTGGAAAAACACTGGATGTTGTAGATCCTTCTAACGGAAAAGTTGTGGCAGCTGTAGCTGCGGGAGCGAAAGAAGACATTGATCTAGCGGTTAAGGCCGCAAGGAAGTCGTTTGACACAGGGAAATGGACCTCAATGACCCCTTCTCAAAGAGGAAGAATTATCCATAAAATCGGAGATCTAATTCTCGATAACATTGACGAGTTTGCGGAATTAGAGTCCCTTGATAATGGAAAACCCATTACCATAGCAAAGGCTGCAGATGTTCCTTTGTCGGCAGACATATTTCACTACATGTCCGGGTGGGTAACAAAAATTGAAGGTAACACGATACCTATTTCGACATCAGGAATTTATGCCCCCGGAACAGATTTTCTTTCATATACTCTAAAAGAACCTGTTGGTGTAATAGGTCAAATAATTCCATGGAATTTTCCGCTACTTATGGCAGCCTGGAAACTTGCACCTGTTCTCGCTACTGGAAATTCGGTTGTTTTAAAGCCTGCACCTCAAACTCCATTGAGTGCAGTGCGCTTAGCTGAGGTTATGCAAGAAGCTGGTGTTCCAGATGGCGTAGTAAATGTTGTAACTGGTGGAGATGATACAGGCGCAGCAATCTCTGCACATGATGGAATCGACAAAGTGGCTTTCACAGGATCAACGGAGGTCGGAAAAAAAATTATTCAAGCTGCAGCGGGAAATTTAAAAAAAGTAACATTAGAACTTGGAGGAAAATCTCCGAACATTATTTTTCCTGATGCTGATCTCGAGACTGCAATTCCTGGAGCAGCTAGCGCAATCTTCTTTAATCATGGTCAATGCTGCTGCGCTGGATCAAGACTGTATGCGGGGAAAAAAGTATTTGACAAAGTTCTTGAGGGAGTCTCAAAAGCTGCCGAAAACATCAAGCTCGGTCCAGGACTTGACCCTAACACTGAAATGGGCCCATTAGTTTCAGACGAACAATTTACCAAAGTCCAAGGCTTTCTCGATAGTGGAAAGAAACAAGGAGCAACATGCACTGTCGGTGGTGAAGCCCAAGATGGAGATGGATATTTTGTAAAACCCACTGTATTTACTGGGACAAAACCTTCAATGAAGATCATTAAAGAGGAAATATTTGGTCCAGTTGTGGCTGTTGAAAGTTTCGAAGATGACGATATAGATAAAGTTATCAAGGAAGCTAATAATACCAATTACGGACTAGCAGCTGGTGTTTGGACTAGCAATTTAGCAAGAGCTCATTCAACAGCAGCAAAGCTTCGCACCGGCACAGTCTGGATTAATTGCTATAATATATTTGATGCCGCCCTACCTTTTGGTGGATACAAGGAATCAGGCTGGGGACGCGAAATGGGGCATGAAATTCTAGACGCCTATACTGAAACTAAGGCTGTTACATTGGTAACATAGCAAAAAACTATTGCGGCCTTTTGTCATACAATCCGTTTCTAACGTTCTGCGCTAACCTCTCCAAGAGAGACGCCGTGTTGTCCTTCTGATATACTTTAATCAGAATACTGATCGCCTTATCCAAAAAGGCACCGAGAGCAATGATCGCTGGTATCTTGCTTCTTTCGCATTCCAGAAAAGCCTTATGAACAATTTCGATCGATTTTTGCTTTAATTGATTTTCATTTTCTTTATTCTGCATCACAGTTAATTCTTTTGCTTTTGCTCGTTTTAGTTATTTTGAAAATAATATACAATAAGTGACATGAACCTAGATACACTTAAAATCAAAATCTTTGCAGATGGTGCTGATGTAAATACGATAAAAAGTCTCAATGCTGAGAAATGGGTACAGGGATTCACAACAAATCCAACGCTAATGAAACAAGCCGGTGTTGAAGATTACAAGTCGTTTGCCTTAGAGGTGCTTGCCGAAGTTAAAGAAAAACCTATATCTTTTGAAGTGTTTGCAGATGATTTTAGCGAAATGGAAGAGCAAGCAAAAGAAATTGCATCGTGGGGAGAAAATATATACGTAAAAATACCTGTTACAAATACTAAGGGTGAATCCTCCAAAGATCTAATTAAAAATCTAAGTGAGGCTGGTGTTAGAATGAATATTACAGCCGTTTTCACGACCGAGCAAACTGAGGAAATTGTTGATTCCCTTGCCCCAGAAACTGCTAATATTATTTCCATTTTTGCGGGGAGAATCGCAGATGCGGGCACTGATCCTGTGCCTGTAATGAAAAACTGTCTAAATGTTATAAAAAGCAAACCAAAAACTGAACTGCTATGGGCTAGCCCACGAGAAGTTTTGAACTTGCTGCAGGCAGATGAAATTGGTTGTCACATTATCACTATTACTAATGACCTTTTGCAAAAAACCAAATTGATTGGCAAAAGCCTAGAAGAATACTCTAAAGAAACTGTTGAGATGTTTTTTAACGATGCCTCTGAGGCTGGATATAAAATAGAAACGAAATAAGAATTAAAAACTATTACATGAATTCCCGTAAAAAAATTTTAATTACTGGTGGTGCGGGTTATGTCGGATCAAGGCTTGTACCACAGCTGCTAGAGAAAAATTATCAAGTAAAAGTCTATGACTTATTATTTTTTGGGTCTAACTTTCTTCCAAAAAATCACCCCCATCTCGAAATTATCAAAGGAGATATAAGGGACATAGAACTATTCAAATCCCAACTCAAAGGAATTGACGTGATTCTGCATTTGGCCTGCATTTCCAATGATGCAAGTTTCGAACTTGATGAAAAACTTAGTGAGTCTATCAATTTTGATGCGTTTGAACCTCTTGTGAGTGAGGCCAGGCAGGCGGGAGTAAAAAGATTTGTTTACTGTTCCTCTAGCTCAGTTTACGGAGTGTCAAAGGAAAAGGAAGTTAAAGAAGATCATCCGCTCGTTCCCCTTACATTGTACAATAAGTTCAAAGGTATGTGTGAGCCAATATTGTGGAAATATAATACCAAGGACTTTGAATGCGTTACAATAAGACCTGCAACTATTATGGGCTACGCGCCGAGACAAAGATTTGACCTAAGCGTCAATATTCTCACTAATCATGCGATTAATAACAACAAAATCACTGTTTTTGGAGGAGAACAATTAAGGCCAAACCTTCATATACAAGACATGTGTCATAAGGAATACTTGTTTCGTGGATGTATTTATAAGCGGCAAGATGGTCGCCTCCATTGCATGTTCCTGCTTTTCCACAATTTAATAAATATTGCACTGCTAAATTAATATCTGGTCCATTTGATTTTCTAGCTATTTTAATTCTGTCACTTAAAGCACTAACAGCTCCATGTGCCCAACACGAACCACAATACTGAGGAATATGTTGATTTAAGTTTTTAACGAGTAACGTTAATTGAAATATTTAATGAT
>CAYMIQ010000078.1:0-5034 GCA_964390605.1 uncultured Rickettsiales bacterium | reverse complement strand
ACCGGTCAAATTTATTCACAGGTTATTACAAAGGAGAGAAGGGGCGATTATTTGGGCGCTACAGTTCAAGTGATACCTCATGTAACAAATGCATTAAAGGAATTTATCACAAAGGATTTAAATGGAGAAGATTTTGTCCTTTGTGAAATAGGAGGCACGGTCGGAGATATTGAGAGTCTCCCTTTTTTAGAGGCTGTGCGACAACTGAGGAATGATTTAGGAGAAAAAAATACACTTTTTATTCACCTGACCTTATTACCTTATATTCCTACTAGCGGTGAATTGAAAACTAAGCCAACTCAACACTCAGTTAAAGAACTTCTTTCTGTCGGTATTCAGCCTGATATTCTACTTTGCCGTTGCGATCGAGTAATACCTAAAGAAGAAAGAGATAAAATTGCGCTCTTTTGTAACATTGATTCTCGAGACGTCATCGCCGCTTTAGATGTTAACACTATTTATCAAGTCCCCCTAACATTTGCCGCGGCAAAGTTAGACGAAAGAGTTTGTAGTTTTTTTAAGTTAAAAAATAAAAAGAAACCAAATTTATCAAAATGGAAAAAGATTGTGAGGCGTATAAGCAAACCAAAGGGAGAGGTGGTCATTGGGGTTGTTGGCAAATATCTCGATTTGATTGATTCATACAAATCTTTGGTTGAGGCGTTAACCCATGGTGGCATAGCTAATGCCGTTAAGGTAAGAATTGAGTGGATAGAATCGGAAATTTTCGAGAAACGAAATCCATGGAGAACTCTTAAAAATACGCACGGTATTCTTGTACCGGGAGGTTTTGGTGAGAGAGGAGCTGAGGGGAAAATGCAAGCAGCAAGATATGCTAGAGAAAAGAAATTTCCCTACTTTGGAATTTGTTTTGGTATGCAAATGGCAGTTTTAGAGGCTGCAAAAAATTTGGCAGATATTAAAAACGCAAGCTCTACTGAATTTGGTTCGTGCAAGGATCCCGTCATTGGGTTAATGACGGAATGGTTGCAGGATGGGAATTTGCAAAAAAGACTAGAGGGCGATGATAATGGGGGAACGATGAGATTGGGGTCATATGAGTGCTTGCTGTCTAACGGGAGTTTAGTCCGTAAATTTTATAAAAGCCGAAGAATCTTTGAGAGACATCGTCATCGCTATGAAGTAAATATTAAATACCGTGAGATTTTGGAGGGATCTGGCTTGCATTTTTCTGGTCTATCTCCCGATGGTATTTTGCCCGAGATCGTAGAATATGCACATCATCCGTGGTTTGTGGGTGTTCAGTTTCATCCAGAACTTAAATCCAGACCCTTTGATCCCCATCCTTTATTTACTTCGTTTATCAAAGCAGCTAACAATCATTCTAAATTTGGATATTAATAATGAAATTTCATAAAATAAAAATTGGCAATATTTCTCTGAACAACCGAGATTCTTTGGTACTAATAGCGGGGCCTTGTGTGATAGAAAGTAAGAATCATGCGGAAGAGACTGCTCATTCCTTAAAAGAATTGACCAAAAAGCTTGGCATAGGTTTCATTTACAAAAGTTCATTCGACAAGGCCAATCGAACTAGTATAAAAGGTTTTCGTGGGCCAGGAATATTTAAGGGGCTTGATATTTTAGATCGGATCAAAAGTAAATATAATTGCCCAATTTTAACGGATGTGCACGATGTAGATCAGTGCGCCATTGCTGGTGAAGTTGTGGATATTTTACAAATACCAGCATTTCTTTGTAGGCAAACAGATATTATTATAGCGGCCTCTCAGACTGGTCGTGTTGTTAATATTAAAAAAGGACAGTTTTTAGCGCCTTGGGATATTACAAATGTGATCAAAAAAATAGAGGATTCTGGTAATAAGAAAATTATTTTAACGGAGAGGGGGGTGTCCTTCGGGTACGGTAGCCTTGTGTCTGATATGAGATCAATTCCTATTTTAGCTAAAACAGGTTATCCAGTTATTTTTGATGCCACGCACTCGGTGCAACAACCTGGTGTCTTAGGCGCGAGCAGTGGTGGGCAAAGTTGTTTCGTTCCAACATTAGCTAGAGCTGCCGTAGCAATCGGTATTGCTGGGATCTTCATGGAAACTCATCAAAATCCTCAACGAGCACCATCTGATGGTTCCAATATGATACCGCTAAAAAATATGCAATCACTTTTAAAGTTGTTGTTAAAAATTGATAAATTGGCTAAATCAAATCCCGTAGATCTAGGTAGCGTTGATTGAAATAATTCATAATTTTTCATGAGCAAAGTCAAAGACATAAAGGCGAGAGAAATATTAGATAGTCGCGGCACACCAACTCTTGAAGTGGAGGTATTTTTTGAAAGTGGTGCGTCGGGTAAGGCCGCGATTCCTTCTGGAGCATCTACAGGAAAAAATGAAGCATATGAGTTAAGGGATGCTGACAAAAAAAGATTTTTTGGCAATGGTGTCAGCAAAGCAGTCAAGAACATAAAGGGTGAAATTTTTGATTGTTTATCCGGATTTGATTTTGACAAACAATCACTCGTTGATCAAAAACTGATTAGTCTTGATGGTACTGAAAATAAAAAAAGATTGGGCGCGAATTCTATTCTGGGTGTTAGTTTGGCTGTTGCAAGAGCCTGTGCTGATGAGTCAGGATCTGAGTTGTTCCAATATTTAGCGAGCGCGGTCATTCCCCCATTAATGAAAACGACAGCAAATAGATTACCTGTTCCCATGATGAATATCATTAATGGTGGCCGTCATGCGAACAACCCTATCGAGATTCAAGAATTTATGATTCTTCCAATTTCCGCAAAGACAGTAACAGAAGCAATTCGAATGGGAGCTGAGGTTTTTTTCAGTTTAAAAAATGTTCTGAGCAATAAGGACTTAAGTATTGCTGTTGGAGATGAGGGTGGCTTTGCGCCGGCCCTGCAAACAACCGAAGATGCGTTGAATTGCATGAGTTTGGCTGTTGAAAAGACAGCTTATGAGGTTGGATCAGATATAGTTTTTGCTTTAGATGCGGCAGCTAATGAATTTTATAGTAATAAAAAATATGTTCTAGATAGCGAGAGATCAAAACTTACATCTGATGAATTAATCAAATTTTATGATCGTTTAGTTTCAAAGTTTCCAATATTTTCTATTGAAGACGGCATGGCTGAAGAGGATCTTGATGGTTGGGTGAGCATGACCGCTGAGCTTGGGGGCAAAGTCCAGTTGGTGGGAGATGATGTTTTTGTTACGAATCAAAAATACCTTGAACGCGGAATTCAAAAAAATATTGCGAACGCAATCCTAATTAAAGTTAATCAGGTTGGAACGCTGACGGAAACTCTGAATACGATAAAAATTGCTAAAGAATCAAACTATGCAACTGTTATGTCACATAGATCAGGTGAGACAGAGGATAGCTTTATCGCTGATTTATCCGTTGCTGCAGGATGTTCACAAATTAAGGCAGGATCTCTCTCTCGATCCGAGAGAGTCGCCAAGTATAATAGATTAATGAAGATTGAAGAATCTTTGGGTAATTCTTCAGAATTTTACGGTAAACTAATCCTAGATAGATTCTCATAAATGTTTGTAGGTATGAAAAAAATTATTCATTTTGCAAAAAGTCTCATCGGACCTTTTGTTGCTTTGCTTTTTTTGACTTATGTTGTTTATCATTTAATTAATGGGAATCGTGGCATGAAATCCTATCTCTCACTACAGCAGGAAATTAAAGAAAAAAACCAAATGATTGATCATCTAGCTATACAAAAAGAAGAATTAGAGAAACAAGTAAAGAGCTTGGGTACAAAATCATTAGACATTGATTTATTGGAAGAGCGTATAAGAATCATGCTTGGTTTAGGTGGTCATAAAGAGGTTACCGTTATTTATTCAGAAGAGGATGATTGATATATCAATGCTAAAATATGAAAAAAGCAGAATATTACCTTACACTCCTAAGCAAGTTTTTGACCTAGTAGCTGACGTAGAGAGTTACCCTCGTTTTTTGCCTTGGTGTCTGCGTGTTAAAAAATTAACAAAAGGCAAAAAAAGTTTTCTTGCCGAGATGGAGGTGGGGAATAATTTTTTTAAAGAAACTTTTATTTCTAAAGATGTACTCGTCTCGCCCACAACACGCACTCCTGGAAAGATCGAGGTATTTTATAAAAACGGACCTTTTGAATATTTAAATAATCATTGGATATTTCACAATTACGGGAAGCGTCGTTGTAAGTTGGTATTTTTTATAAACATTGGAATGCACAAGGGGCTGTTGGGAGATATGTTTTCTAATGTCTTTTTTTTAGCTGCGGAGAAGCTAACTTTAGCTTTTGAGAAGAGGGCTAGATATTTATATTCTAACTCTTAAAAATTACTCGATACCTTTCCTGATATTATCTGAGATATTATAGAGATTGTTTTTTCTACAGTGGCGAGACGAATTTTATTTCTATCACCGAGAAATATAAATTTTTTACAAAAACTTATCCTTTTGCTTTTGATGGCAATATAAGTAAGGCCAATAGGTTTATGTTTTGTTGCGCCATTTGGCCCAGCAATTCCTGTGACCGATATTGATAAATTGCATTTACTTCTTGAATACAGTCCATTGGCCATCAGTATCGCAACTTCCCTGCTAACAGCGCCAAATTCTCTGATACTATTAGCACTAACGTTAAGAATTTTATTTTTAGAAGCATCAGAGTAAGTTACATAACCTTGCTGAAAGACTTTTGACGCACCTGGTATTTCCGTTATACATGCAGCAATTAACCCACCGGTACATGATTCCGCTGTCGCGATTCTCCATCTTTTTTTAGCACACTGTCTAACAATTTTTGAGGTAGAGACTAATAATTTTTTGGAAAATTTCATTTAGAGAAAACCTCTGTTGCGTCAAATGCTAATACAGCATACAAGATATTAGTTGCTATAATAGCGTATAAGGCAGCCCCAATATCATCAATCATAATGCCAAAGGCGTTTTTAAACTTTTTCTCTAAAGAATGTATAGGCCATGTTTTTGCAATATCAAAATATCGAAAGAATACAAATGATATGATCCACATAAGCG
>CAYMIQ010000077.1:0-5045 GCA_964390605.1 uncultured Rickettsiales bacterium | reverse complement strand
CGCCGCACAAAACCTTTGGCGATCCGCTATTTGCAAAAATCGCCAAACATTAGCGCCGAACCCCCCCAAAACTATCGTGTCGTGTCCGCAACAATAACTGAACTCTGGACATTCATTAATTAATGAATTGCCAAAATTCTTAGGTATTTCAGAGCTAAAAAATGAATCTAATCTTTGTAATAATTCTTCCGTGAGTTGATACCAAGCTTCCTCTCTTTCAATTAAAGATAGACCTTCGAGGGTTACTCCCCATTTTTCAATCTTAGCTACTAAAGTTTTCTCAACTCCCAATTTATCTTTTACATTAATCTTGACCACAGCAAAGAGGTCGTATCGAAATTCTCGATCTTTGTAAAACAAGTCTTTCACGCCTTTTTCCGTCTTAAGTGGAGTCTCGGTTGCGCGCGCTTCCAAAACTATGTATTCAACTTTCCCACCTGATCCTTTGCGAATTTTGATTCGATCTTTACCCCATTGCAACAAAGAGTCAGTAATACTAACAGGAAAAAGATGTTCCACTCTGGGGTAATCAAATCTTTCGATAAATTCGGATCTGAAAGAAATAGAATTTGCCTGAAAAACAAAAGGATCCGAACCTGCCCATGTAAAGTGATCGAATCTCTTCTGAACAACGGGAATATCACACGCTATTAAAAGAAAAGTACAGCTAATGAATGTTAGAATTAAGATCTGGAATTTTTTGAAAGACACCAAGCAATAATTCCTTTCTGTGCATGTAATCGGTTTTCTGCCTCATCCCACACAACAGACCTAGATCCATCTATAACAGAATCTGTAACCTCTTCACCACGATGTGCAGGCAGACAATGCATAAAAATGGCATTCTTTTTAGCAATTCTCATTAATCTGGTATCAACCTGATAAGGCTTGAGCAATCTCTTGCGTTTTCTAATGTTTTTATTATTCATGGAAACCCAAGTATCTGTAATCACGCAGTCAGCTCCCTTGACCGCCTCTGCCGCGCTGTTATGAATATGGATGTCAGCTTTGGATTTTTGAATCAAATTAAGAATTTTTTTTGATGGTGGTAACTGAGGAGAACATCCCACATTTAGTGTAAAGCCAAGTGTTATAGAGGCGTGAATCCAAGAATTCGCTACATTGTTAACATCTCCTATCCAGGCAATCTTCTTTCCTTGAATAGTTCCAAGCTTTTCTTCAAAAGTAAGAACGTCACCAACAATCTGACAAGGATGTGTTTGATCCGTCAGGCCATTAATAACGGGGATGGAGGAATTCTCCGCAAGCTCTATAAGATCCTTTTCATTTCCGGTTCTTATCATCATAATATCTAAATACCTCGATAAAACTCTAGCAGTATCTGCCATTGTCTCACCTCTAACCAACTGGGTATTTAAATGATCTAATATGACGACATCACCACCTAACTGTTTCATTCCTATTTCAAAGGAAACCCTAGTTCTGGTAGATGGTTGAACAAAATCATACCTAAAATTTTTCCAGACAGAATTTGGTTACTATTCTTTTTCTTCCTGTCTTTCTTAAATTTTCTAGATAGGGATAAGATTTTCCTAAGACTTTTTTTGCCCACTAAATCAATATTCAAAAAATGCTTTACCATTTCACCAAACTATCACAGTTCCTGTACAGTTTTACTGATTATTTTAACTGCCTCAACAACGTGCTTCTTAGTAATATTTAATGGGGGCAAAAGACGGATTACGTTTGATCCAGCAGAAACCACCAATAATCCATTCTTTCTTAGAGAGTGTAAAAGAACTGTATTAGGAATCGCACACTGTAAACCCAACATCAAACCAATACCACGTACACCTGAAATAACACTTGGATATCTTTTTTGAATAACATTAAGTTCTGTTTTTAGAAAATTGCCTAGTGTGCAAACCTGAGAAAGAAATCTCTTCTTAGGAATAACATCTAGCACTGCATTCACAACTGCCATGGCCAGTGGGTTTCCTCCATAAGTTGATCCATGGCTGCCTTGAACCATGCATCTTGCGACTTTCTTGTTGACCAGACAGGCTCCAACCGGAAATCCACCACCTATACCTTTGGCAATCGACATGATATCTGGCTTTATTCCACTCCATTCATGTGCTGAAAATTTTCCGGTCCTACCTACACCACACTGCACCTCATCAAAAAAAAGTAATAATTTCTTGTCGTTTGCTAGCTTTCTAAGGGCTCTCATATATTCTCTAGAAGCAATATTAATGCCCCCCTCGCCCTGAACGGGTTCAACTAATATAGCTGCCGTTTTTTTACTAATTTTATTGCGCACAGCACTTAAATTTCCAAACTCCACATGATCAAAACCCTGCAGCGCAGGACCAAAACCTTCAAGCATTTTCTTTTGACCAGATGCGGCAATAGCGGCAAGCGTCCTTCCATGAAACGCATTTCCTAAACAAATAATTCTATGTTTCTTGCCTTTATATTTTTGGGAAAAGAATCTTCTAGTAATTTTGATACCAGCCTCGATCGCTTCGGCACCTGAGTTACAGAAAAATACCGAATCGGCAAATGTGTTATTAACTAGTCTCTTGCCCGCTTTTTCCTGCAATGCAATCTGGTACATATTTGAACAATGCCAAATTTTTTTTGATTGTCTATTGAGCGCTTTCACAAGGTGTGGATGATTGTGACCCAAGGAATTCACTGCAATTCCGCTTGCAAAATCTAAATAGCGCTTTTTGTTCGCTGTAAACAAGTAGGCACCCTTGCCCGAAGAAAAGGATAAATTGCTTCTATTATATGTCGCTAACAAAGAATTCATTATTTCGTATCAAAAACTGTTTTATATATCTGCCTAAACACAAGAATGTATCTGTTCATAACTTCCTTTTGAGTCATTTTAAGTCTTCAATCTATATCCTGCAGAAAACATGACGTAGGCAAAAAACCAAAGTATAGCGTTTAATGATAAGACATAAAGCACACCATACAATAAATTTCCATCCGCATAACCTGTAAGACCATAACGAAAACCATCAACCATATAAAAAATTGGATTGAATTGGGCAAAGTAACTCCAATTTTCGGGCAATCTTTCGATAGAATAGAATGTGCCGGATAGAAATGTTAGAGGGGTAACTACAAAATTAGTAACGGCCGCAATATGATCAAATTTTTCTGACCAAATACCACCTATAATTCCCAATAACGAAAGAGCCATGGAAGCAAAGAACATATGAAAAATAATAAAGCCAAAGTGAAAAGTCTCAAATTCAACAAAAAAGCTAATTACAAAAAAAACCGATACTCCGACCACAATTCCTCTGACAACTCCACCCATTGCATAAGAAAACGTAAGTTCCCCAGCAGTTAAAGGGGGCATCAGAATATCAATGATATTGCCCTGCACTTTTGAAAGAACAAGGGAAGATGAAGTGTTGGCAAAGGCATTCTGCAACATCGCCATCATAATAAGCCCAGCAGCTAGAAACTCAGGGAAATTTGTGACACTACCTGTAAGAAAATCCCCCCTTCGAATAACCACTGAAAAAATAATAAAAAACATCATTGTTGTCACTACGGGAGCAACAATTGTTTGTGAATAAACTTTGATAAAACGCGACACCTCTCTAGCAAGCAATGTCCAGGCACCGATCCAATTAACGGCCCCCATGTGATAAAGTTTAAAATTAAATTTCTTTTCCATTAGTCACGGATCCCAGACATTTAAATCAAAAAACTATAATTTCTCTTTTTTAGAGCAAGAATATTTATAATCAACTTTATAATTATCGCACAAAATAATAAAATAACGTAAATTTAAATTCTCATAAGAAGAGATCAAAAGAAAGTGACAAATTCAAATAAAATTCTTTATGAAAATTTAGAACAATATGCCATCTGGTATGTAAATAAATATTTTACAACAAGCGAAAATCTAAAAAACATCCTGAGAAAAAGACTTGTCAAAATTACCGGATCCAATGATAGCCAGAATGAAGCTACGATGAAAATAATCAGCGAAATTTTAAAAAAAATGAAAGATCAAAATTTTATAAATGATCAAAATTATGCAAATGTAAAAGCAAGGAGTTGGAATCGGCGTGGAAATTCTGTAAGAATGATACTGACCAATCTTCGAAAGAAAAAAATTGACAATACCTACATTAAGAAAGCTTTGAGTGATTTGGAAAATACTCTAAAAAATCCAGACAGGCATGCTTCTTTTGCTTTTGCAAAGCGCCGAAGAATTGGACCATTTAGAAACAATAATCATCAATCCAGTAAAGAAAATTTATCAAAAATGAAAAAAAAGGATATGTTCGCTTTATCACAGGCTGGTTTTGGTTATGATATATGCAAGTGGATAGTGGAAGCGGAAAGTGATATTGAAAAACTACGATCAACGATAGAAGATGATTTGTAATTAAACCGCTTTTTATCGGTAATAAGGATATAGAAATCTTAAATATAGCTTAACAAGAATGGAAAGTTTCATCGAAAGTCTTCGGATCGTTATAGGGCAAAGTTCATTGAACACCCTATCCCTACAAAATGTAGGCTATGCAGTTGGAATTTTATTTCTCTTTTTAATTTTCAGAAAATTTTTTTCCTCTTGCATCATTAACTTTTTAAAGAAAATTACAGAAAAAACGAAAACAGAAGTTGACGATAAAATTGTCCAAAGTATTGAGGAACCCCTTAGATTCTTTTTCCTCATTATCGGTCTTTTCGCCGCCATTACCTATCTTCCTTTAGAACAAGAGACCAATCAATTTCTCGACAGCGCAATCAAAACCTTAATTACAATTAATATTTTCTGGTTAATCTACAGATTAATCGAGCCGCTATCGTTTGGTTTCAAAAAACTATCAAAAGCATTTGGATCATCCCTTGCGGACGATTTGGAGCATTTCTTTGTTCGATCCATAAAGATCATCATTTTCTTTCTCGGAACGATGACCATTTTGCAACAATGGGGAATCAACGTAATTGCTTTTGTAGGGGGGCTTGGTCTCGCAGGGGCTGCCGTTGCCCTTGCTGCAAAGGATACAGTCTCTAACTTATTTGGAGGGTTAACGATATTT
>CAYMIQ010000076.1:0-5078 GCA_964390605.1 uncultured Rickettsiales bacterium | reverse complement strand
AAAATTGCAAAGTCTCCAATTTCTACGTGACCACCTAAAGTCGCATTATTTGCTAAGACAACATTATTGCCAAGTTTACAATCATGTGCCACATGAGAGCCAGCCATCAAAAGACATTTGTCTCCAACTTTTGTTACAAGACCACCGCCCTGCGTTCCAGGATTCACCGTAACATATTCCCTGATAATATTATTTTTACCTATAGTGATTAAAGATTTTTCTCCTTTATATTTTAAATCTTGTGGAGGAGATCCTATAGACGTGAAAGGAAAAATTTTTGTACCAGACCCAATCTTAGTATTGCCAGTAATAGCCGCATGTGAAATTATCTCAACATTCTCCCCCAAGACCACGTTAGGCCCTACGGTTGAATATGGACCAATCTTAACACCTCTGGAGATTTTTGCAGAAGAAGAAATAATTGCAGTAGGGTGAATTTCCTTCATATTATCCTTTTGTAATCATTGCAGTAAAAATTGATTCAGCAACAAGCTCGTCGTTGACAAAAGCCTCGCCCTTAAATTTCCAAGTTTCATTTCTCGCGTGCTTAACGGAAACGGGCAACAGAATCTTATTCCCTGGGAATACGGGCTTTCTAAAGCGAGCATTCTCAATGGACATAAAATACACAAGATCATCACCCCTATCTTGATTTAAACTAAACATGACAAGAGCGCCTGCCGTTTGAGCCATTGCTTCAATAATCAAAACTCCTGGCATTATGGGCTTCTCAGGAAAATGTCCCTTAAAAAAATACTCGGATGGCAGAACATTCTTAATACCTATGGCACTTTTGTGCGGCACAATATCCTCCAGAGCCTCGACCAATAAAAAGGGGTCTCTGTGTGGTATTAATTTTTTAATTTCTTCTATTCCTATTTTATTTTCCAATGACACTAACCTATTTATTTTTTTTATTTTTTTTCACCGATTTAGCAACAAAGGATATCCCTTTTCTCCAGTCTCTTATGGACACTGCAGGAAAGCCGGCTACAATTTGATTCGACGCGATACTCTTTGTTACACCACTTTTTCCGGCAATTTGAACGTTATTTCCAATAGTCAGATGTCCAGCAATACCTACTTGCCCACCCATCGAAACACCATTGCCTATTTTCGTGCTCCCAGAAATGCCGACCTGAGCTGCTATAAAACAATCTTTACCAATATTAACGTTGTGAGCAATCTGTACCAAATTATCGATCTTGGTACGGTCTCCTATTGCAGTATTGGATATAGCCCCTCTATCAATCGCAGTGCTTGACCCTATTTCAACATTTTTACCGATTCGCACTATTCCTAATTGTTTTACCTTAATATTTTTTTTATTATGCACCGCGAAACCAAATCCATCCTGCCCAATGCATACGCTGGAATGTATGATCGATTCGTTACCAATTACACAATAAGTGATGGTGGAATTTGCTCCAATATAACAATTATTACCAATTATAACAGATGGCCCCACATGTACACCCGGCGCAATAAAGCAAGATTTACCAATCACTGCATTCTCAGCAATAACAGCATGTGGAGATATGTAAGATCCTTTCCGAATTTTTGCGCTCGAATGAATAACAGCAGAAGGATGGATGCCGCTCTTTATCTGCTGGCTAGGATAAAAGGCGCTCGTAACTAAAGCATAAGCAGCGTAAGGAGATTTTGTAACCAAGAGAGCCATGTTTTTTGGAGCAGAGCTTACATCTTCAGGTCTGACGATACATGCGCCAGCTTTACTTTTTTGATAATGCAAAAGATAGGATCTGTTATCAAAAAAACTTACGTCATTTTTTTGTGCTTCAGCTAAGGTTGCAATGTTCCTAAAAATTCTGGATGCATCTTTGCAGTGTTTAATTTCACAGCCACTAACCTTTGATAATTCTAAAAGGGATTTTGGCTTTGGTTTTTCGTAAAAACTTAGGGTAGTCATTAATCTTTAGAAACTGGTTCCTTTTTTTTCTTAGTCTTTTTCCCTGCTTTCATATCAAGCTTGACATCTTTTAATTTCTTGTTGAGTTGATTCAAAACCTCATTCGTAACATCAAGGTTCGGGCTATATTGCATCACCTGATCCGTTCTCAAGATAACGTTCACTTTTTTTTCTTCAGCTATTTTGTCGAGAATCTCTGCAATTTCTCTTTGAATCTTGAGAATAGCAGCATCTGAAGCTTTCTCGATATTCTCCTTGCGATTCTGCACATCATCATTCAAAGATTTTGCCTTTTTCTCCCATGCTGCCCTCTTCTTCTCAAAGGATTCTTTGGCGAGAACTGTTTTTTGTTTCGCCAAATCTCTTTGCGCATCTCTCATTTCATCTTCTCGTTTAGCGATTAAATCACGAGTTTTTGAAGCTACAGATTCTACCTGCTTTCTTAAACTTTGCGCTGCCGTAGATTCTTGCATTAATTTCTGAAGGTTCAGAATTGCTATTCTAGGTATAGGCGCTTTCGTACTTTTAGTTGGAGATGCCTTCTTTTTTGAATCCTCATCTTCCGCAAGCACAGGTATCGTATTTACACAAAAAAACAGAATTAAGAACGGAAAAATTAAACCTCTATAAAACCTCAACATGCTAAAACCTTGTTCCAAAAGTAAAATTAAATTGCTTTTCTTTGTCCTCTGACTCTTTCACAATAGGCTGCCCTATATAAACAGCCACTGGACCAAATGGTGATTTCCAACCTAAACCTATACCAGCTGTAATACGTACAGAACTTTTGTCAACTATATTCGTACCACTATCATCAACGCCCCAAACTGATCCCATATCAGAAAAAACTCTTCCGTCAATCCCAAGCTCATCAGGCAATCCTATTGGGAAAGTAAGTTCGGTTTGAATAGTATAAAATTTATTTCCACCTAAAGAATCATCTGTTGAAGTATCTCTTGGCCCGACACCATTCACATCAAAACCTCTTAACTGCTCAGGCGCTAGAAAAAAACGATCTGAAATCTTAACGTTTTCATCAATACCCACAACATAGCCCATTTTACCTCTAACAGTACCAACGTATCCGGGCATGAAACTGTGATAATATGCAGCTGCCAATTCTAATTTGAAATGATCAACACTGCCTCCTAAGCCAGCATACGTAGTCGCTGCGCTCCAATAATAACCATCCGTAGGATTATAAATATCGTTTCTATTCTCATACACTAAACTTTGTTGTATAGACGAGGTAACGCTGGAACCAGCCTGGCCCTTAATAACATTAGATGCGTCACTAGTAACGCCATGAATGTCATCTCTCCTAAGAGTATACTTCCAGAACTGCTTAAAATCGCCGACAAGATCATAACCTGTTCTTAGCCCCAATCCGGTTTCATCAGCCTTGTACCCACTCTCATCTTGATAATCTCTCTCAATTTTAAAAAGATCAAAACCAGCTGATAAATCTTTATCCAAAAAGTATGGTTCGGTAAAACTCAGATCAATTTGAGATGTTCTTGCGGATAAGGAAAAGGCTAATTTTAAATCTTGCCCTTTTCCAAGTAAATTCCGCTCACGAATATGAGTGTTTCCAATTGGACCATCCGAGGTTGAATAACCAGCACCTATAGTAAATTCACCAGTAGCCCTCTCCTGGATCTCAACATTGACATCAACTCTATCAGGACTACTGCCTGACTCTGTTTCAACCTCCACCTTCTCAAAAATACCCAATCTTCTCAATTCATCTTTCGATTTTCTAATTTTTTCTGAGCTAAAGGGGCTACCCTCAGAAATTAAGAATTCTCTCCTAATAACCTTATCAAGTGTTCTCCTGTTACCAAAAATATCTATATTCTCCACAAAAACTCTTTTTCCTTCCTTAACAATGTATGAAACCTTCAGGGTTTTTGTTTCTGGGTCTCTTTTAATTCTTGGCGTAACATCAACAAAAGCATACCCTAGACTTCCAGATAGAGTGGTAATGTTATCTAGACTTGTATCCACATCTTCTGAGCTATACCACTCCCCTTTCTCTGTTTCCACGATCTCTAAAAAATCTTCTTTATCAAGTTCGGGAATATCAACCTCCACGGCCACATCTGATACTTTGTACCTTTCTCCTTCAATAATAGTAAAAGTAACAAAAAAGTTCTTTTTATTAGGTGTAAGTTCTGCAATCGCCGAGACTACTCGAAAATCAACGTAGCCATTTTTTAAATAATACCTCCTCAATAATTCACGATCGTAATTAATTCTATCCGGATCGTATGTATCGTCGACTGTAAAAAATCTATACCAACGACTTTCTTTAGTAGTTATAACATCTGATAATGCGCTATCTGAAAATTCTTTATTACCGATAAAGTTTATTTTAGAAACACGCGTCACCTTGCCCTCATTAATCTCAAAAACAAGATTAATCCTATTACTAGAAAGTTTGATAATTTTAGGCGTTACCTTTGCGGAGAATCTTCCGCTGCGCCTATATACTTCTTGCAAACGTTTAGTATCTGATAGCAGTTTTGCTTTAGTATAGACTAAGCGTGACCTTAGGCTAATTTCTGCCATCAAAGTTTCGTCTTTGAAATCCTCATTACCCTCAAAAGAAATTTGATTGATGACAGGATTCTCTTCTACAGTAATGGTAATCACATCGTTTTGATGCAAGATATTGACGTCCTTAAAGTAACCAGTAGCAAATAAGTTTTTTATTGATAAATCTATTTGTTGCTGTGAAGTGCTTTCTCCCGATTTAAAGGTTAGGTAAGTCAAAATTGTAGATGGTTCAATTCGCTGGCTACCGCGGACCTTGATTTTGTTCACAGAAATCTTTGTTTCATTCGTTGTTACTGAATCCTCATAAGGAGAAGGCAGGGAATCAATATCATCAATATCATCCTGAAGTTCAGTTGTGTATTCTCTATCAAGATTTTTTCGAAAAACTCTTTCAGTTTCTAGGTAGTTGCCCGGTACTCGAGAATAGTAACCACCGGGTGTTTTTGCATAATCAGCTAATACTACACCTGCTCCTACCTGCAAAAAAACAAAAAGTAGAATCAAAAAAAATGATACGAACAAAAACGTATCTTTAGGCCCTCCTGACATTTATCCTTCCTTCCCTAAAAAACCTTACTCAGATCATTCC
>CAYMIQ010000075.1:0-5121 GCA_964390605.1 uncultured Rickettsiales bacterium | reverse complement strand
AATAACAAAATGGTCAAAATCTACGATGCGGATTTTACTAGAACCAAAAGAATAGAACATCCATTCATGAGAGGATTAATTATTCGAAAAAATAACAGGGAAATTTTCATTTCTTGTAATAATGGAATATTAAAAGTTAAAGAATCGAACTTAAAATCTCCAAGCGAATTAAAACTAGGGGATAGATTATTCACTCCAAGTAGTAAACTTGAAGCAGCGTTAAAAAGGCGAATCCGATATAATCCAAGCGGAATGGTTGATGAAAAGAAAAAAAAATAAGCCCCTGCCTTATAGCCGCCAATCGATAGACAGTAAGGATATCCAAGCCGTAACTAGAGTTTTGCGGAGCAATTGGTTAACATCAGGACCGGAAATCGAAAGATTTGAACAAAATTTTTCAAATACTGTAAACTCAAAATACAGTATATCTTGTTCTAGCGGATCAGCCGCCTTACATCTAGCAATTCTATCGTTAAATCTGAAGCCGAACGATCTTGTTATCGTCCCTTCGATTACTTTCGTTTCGACGGCAAACTCTGTCATGCATTCCGGAGCTAACATTATATTCGCTGATGTAAATAAAAATAATGGTCTCATGGAATTCAAGCACTTCGAACAAGCCTTATTGCTGGGGAAAAATAAAATTAAAGCAATAATACCTGTCCACTTAGGTGGTCAATGTATTGATAATGAAAAAATTTACCATAAGGCAAAAAAATTGGGGATAAGAATAATAGAAGATGGCGCGCACGCGATGGGCACTACTTACAAATCCAAAAAAAAATTAATTTCTACGGGTTCATGTAAGCATTCTTTAATGACATGCTTTTCTTTGCACCCAATAAAAATAATCACCACCGGTGAAGGCGGGGTAATCACCACGAATAATAAGGAATTAAGAAATCGACTAATGAGCCTTAGGAATCACGGAATATTAAGAAATAAAAAATTCAGTCCATGGTACTATGAAATAAATGAGATCGGATATAACTACAGAATGACAGACTTTCAAGCTGCCCTAGGGAGCAGTCAAATAAAAAAGATTAAAATATTTATCAAAAAAAGAACTGAGCTAGCAAATTACTATAAAAAATCACTGTCCGATCTTCCATATTTCCTGAAGCCAATTCTTAGAGTTTCTGAATGTAATTCTAGTTGGCACCTTTATCCGATACTTATTGACTTTAAAAAAATTGGTCTCGATAAGGGTAAATTAATGGAAAAGATGATGCAAAAAGGAATTACGACACAAGTACACTACATCCCATTACATAAACACAACGTTTATAAAAGGAAATATGGAAAGATTCATTTACCTGGAGCAGAAAATTACTATGAAAAATCCTTATCGCTTCCACTTTTTCCAAGCATGCTTAAAAGTGATATCGATCGTGTAATCAAAACGTTAACCAATATTTTAAATAAATATACCTAGTTGAAAAAAGAATCCTGTATCTTTCGCGTAGCAAGTCATCCAAGTGCAGGGGGTGGGCATATAAATAGATCTTTAGCGTTAGCTGAATATTTATCCAATTACCTAAAAATTAAATTTGTCATCGATAATAAAGGAAGAAACTGGATTCCTTATATCAAAAAATTCGGTTTCGACTCTATAACGATAAAAAATTTTAGAAAAGAGAAAGTTGCGATTTCCATACTAGATGGATATAAATTTTCAAAAAATGAATTACAAAAATGGAGAAAGATTTCTAGATTTTTGACTTTTATATGTGATTACAAACCAAATATTCATCATTATAATGTAGCTTTATTCCCATCCAAGAAAATAAAAAATGGAAAGAAAAACAAAACCTTTTCCGGCTTACAGTATGCTCTTATCAATAAAGGTATTCGCAATACAAAAAAGCCCAGAATAAAAAAAAGAGTTCACAATATACTTGTATGCTTTGGCGTATTTGATTCAAAGAACGCAACCGGCCTAACCATAAATATACTAAAAGGAATCGCTGCAAAGAATCATAACCTAAGAACAAAAGTTTTGATGACATCCAAATCAATGCATCTTAATAGAGTAAAGGATCAAATTAAGAATATTGATTCAAATATCGATCTGGTTACTGATAAAGAAAACATAATACCTCTTTTATGTAAGGCAGATCTTTCAATAGGTTCGGCTGGGAATAATTTGCTCGAAAGAACTGCAATGGGAATCCCAAGCATAACAATCACGACTGCAAAAAATCAAGATCACCTGGCCAAATACTTAAATCAACATGGTTCAACCATCAATCTTGGATCGATAAATAAAATATCTGTACAAAAATTAGAAACAACCATCAATAGGCTTATTAAAAACCACAAATTAAGATTGACGATGTCCAGAAAAGGGAAGGCCCTAGTTGATGGACTTGGAGTCAAGAGATCCTCTAAGAAAATTCTTAATTTACTAAATCGAGAAAAACTCTGAAAACCATGAATCAAGATATAAAAAATTTTAGAAATCATAAGATTATATTTTGCGATAGTGAAGATTCTCTCAAACAATCCTTTAAGCAGGGATTGAGAAAAGGCTCCTTAATAAGAACTTCCTCCCCTGCTCTTTTAATTAACAAAAAACTAAAAACAAAAGCTATAAAACCAAAAATAAATAAAAAACTTCATTTAGACTTTCATTACAGTGTTTTGACCTTCGTAGAAGAAGTGTATAAAAAATTTATAAATAATAAAAAATTCAAAAACTACGCGATCTTAATTGCGAGACAGGCTCTTTTGCTTCAGCCAAAAATTCTACAAATTGCAAGCTTAGCCGAAGACGACTTTGAGAAACCAAGGTCTATTATAGTCAGTAGGTCTGGAAACAAAGAAATTGATGAAAGGACAAACGGGGTATGGGAAGATTTTCTAGAAAGTAACCAGAAAAATCAGGTTATTGAAACAAAAATAACGCCAACTGATGAAAGATCATCCATGGGTCCTGAAGCACCTTCTTTCTGGAACAGAGCACGATTCTTAGGATGGGAAAAAATTTTATATAGATCTTTTTTAAAGTTGTGGAGTTATATTCCTTCATCACTCTCAAAGAAAAATATTCTTATTTTAAATGAAAATGAGCTACTTAAGGAAACAGTTTGCCATCTAATGCTTAAAGGATTTTCCGCAAAAATAATTCAGAAACCAAAAGAAAAAAGAAAAAAAATAATTCTAAAAGAAAAAGATGAAATTAAAAAAATAATTGAAACCTTATTAAAAAAAAGAATTCTAAGCATTACAAAACCCCAAGCTTTAAATCCAATACTAAAAATGTTTTACAAAGAGATTTTTAAAGAAATAGAAGATTATAAATCTAGTATTAATTACTGGTCATTGCTAATAGACCAATATAAGAAAAGAGATTCGAAAGTACTGTTCCTGACTAATTATCCTAAAGGCGGGGAAATCTACTCCTTAGCAAAAATATGTAATCAAAAAAATATCCCTTTCTTCTCTTTTCAGCATGGATTAAGTCGGGAGATTCTTGCAGCACACGACAACTATCAAGTAAATTTCGAAAACAATATAACAAAGCAGTTATTCGCTTTTAATGAAGAATCAGAAAGGATAAGTATCCAAAATCCATTCAATGATGGGAAAAATAATGTGAAATCAGTTGGTTTGCCAAAAGACTATTTTTTAACGAGAAAAGTAAGAACAGTATTTAAGCAACGACCCATTTTATTTGTATCAACGGCTTTATATGCGGGATATTTTCAAGATCGAACCTTTCCACAAACAGATATTGAGATTGCAAAGCGTGAAAAAAGAATTTTAGAAGGTATATTAAACCGAACTCCCCATCCAGTAGACTATAAACCTTACCCAGCCATACGCTACGCTGATCCAGATCCGATTCTCAAAATAATTCCCAAATTAAAGAATTTACGTATCACTGGTACACATACTGATCTTAGATATCTTTTGCATAAATATCGGATCATTATTACAAGTCGAGCAACTAGTACAATCTGCTGGTGCATCATGTCTGAAAAACCCATGGTATTTATCGAAACGGGTGATGGTTATGCATTGAGGAAAAAAGCAAAAAAGAGCTTTAAAAAATCTTTATTTTATTTCGAGGAAAAGAAAAAAGGTTTTCAAAAAGATATTTTGCAATTTCTTTCTCAACCTATAGAAGAAATAGAAAGACAATGGCATGGAAAGAAAAGTGCAAGAATGCGTCTAATTAATAAGTTTTTTTCTACCCCTCAAACCGGTGCAGGGTATAGAGCAGCAAACGAAATAACATCATCACTGAACAACTAAATAGAAAAATGAAAAAATTAAATACTAGGTTGGCTAATTTTAATAAGAAAATAGTTGGAAAAAAATTAATTATTTTTGGGACTGGTCCAACCGCAAAGGAATTAATGGGAAAACTAAAATTACCCATTTCCTATCTGGTAGATAACGATAAAAATAACTGGGATCAATCAATTGATGGATATAAAGTTTTCAATCCAAAAAAAATTAAAACAGAAAAAAAGGGGGAAGTTGTGGTGGTGATAGCAAGCAGCGCTGTTGAGGATATTGCCGAACAACTCATAAAAATGGGATTAAAAAAAGAAAATTCCTTTCTAACAAGTCCCTTTCTAATAGATTATAACAAGCAAAAAGAGGAGAAGAATTTACCTAAGTTGCTCGTAACGGCTTTTGGAGAAAGCGGCGGATTATGGTTAATAGATTTAAAAGAAGAGAAGAAAAAGAGAATCTTACGTGGCAATTGTAGAGGGATAGAGGCATTTAGAGATGGTTATTATGTAGTCCTAGATAATGTTGGAATCGTAAAACTCAATAAAAAACTTCAGGAAATTAAAAGATATAAATTACCTCACAGTCAGAATCTGCATAGCATAGCATTAGATAAAAAAAGAGGGATCATTTATTTGAACGAGACCGGACATGATCGAATTGGTATTTTTAATGCAAGAAGCTTTAAGAGAACTGGAGAAATATATTTAGGAAAAAATGAACGAAACGTACTAGAGCAGCATCACATCAACGACGTGAAAATATATAATGATCAAATTTATGTTTCTCTTTTCTCGCTAAAAGGTGTTTGGAGAAGAGAAGTATGGAAAGATGGAGCTATTGTAAAAATTAATCGACAATCTGGAATGATCGAAA
>CAYMIQ010000074.1:1400-5126 GCA_964390605.1 uncultured Rickettsiales bacterium | reverse complement strand
GAAGATACATATTGGATGCGCTAATGGCTGCTAGAGGCGACATTGTCCTTGCAGTAGATGCTCTAGGGGAAGAGCGTGATTATGTAAAGTTTGATCGTAAAGTTGACTTAGTACAATGCTCAAGAAAATTCACTGGTAATTACCTACTAGAAAAAGAAGAAGTGACGTTAAAGAAAATTAAAAATAAACTTCCAGCTAAGGCAGTGCATGGAGAATGGATGGGCCTAATCAAAACTAACAAATCAGGATCAAAAGTTCTCTTAAACCAACTTAAAAAAATGAAAGCTACAAAAAAAATGGAAAAGTCGAATCTGCTAGATTTGCTCAACAACATAATCAAATCGGGACATAAAATTTCTGTAATTTATTTAGCCGGAAACTGGCTAGACGTCGATGATGCATATGATTTAGCTGAAGCAAGAAATTTTACTCCATAATGAAAAAATAAACCCATGCTTTCCGGTAAAGATTTTTTAAAGCCAGCAACAGCAATGGGATTTGACTTTTTTACAGGAGTGCCCTGCTCCTTCCTGACTCCCATTATCAACGCTGTAATAAGCAAAAAATCATTAAATTATGTAAGTGCCTCAAGCGAGGGTGAGGCCGTTGCAATTGCTGCTGGAGCTTGGATAGCAGGAAGAAAAACTGTAGTGATGTGCCAAAATTCAGGACTAGGCAATGCAGTTAACCCTCTAAGCTCCCTCAACTATCCTTTCCGTATCCCTACATTATTCATCACCACGTGGAGGGGGCAGCCAAAGGTTCATGATGAACCACAACACGTACTCATGGGTAAGATAACGCACTCATTATTTGATAAATTATTGATACCTCATCAACGTTTTCCGAAAACACCAACTAAACTCACAAAAGCACTTAAAATAGCCTCAGTAAAAATGAAAAACAGTTCTCTTCCTTATGCCTTCATAATGGAAAAAGGCATCATGCGCCATGAAGATATCAAACAGCCATCTTATAAAAAGAATCAAAAAAATAAATATATAGA
Source organism: uncultured Rickettsiales bacterium (assembly GCA_964390605.1). Lineage (GTDB taxonomy): Bacteria > Pseudomonadota > Alphaproteobacteria > UBA8558 > UBA8558 > UBA8558. The sequence continues at coordinate 4,120 of CAYMIQ010000074.1, read as the reverse complement.
TTTAAGGAATGGAAAAAATAGACCACGTAGAGTTGAGGCACTTGAATCCATTAGTAACAGCGTGCCAAAAAATACCGCGATCATTTCGACAACAGGCAAGTGTTCGAGAGAATTATTTACCATTCATGATAGCAAACAGAATTTATACCAAGTTGGATCAATGGGCTGTGCCAGTTCAGTGGGCCTCGGAATCTCAATGAATGTTCGAAAACCAGTTTTAATTCTAGACGGAGACGGGGCGGCGCTAATGAAAATGGGGACAATGGCAACAATAGGCGCGCACAAACCAAAGAATCTTACGCATGTTATTCTTGATAATGAAACGCATGATTCGACTGGAGGTCAAAAAACTGTCTCTCCATCTACGGACTTTGCTGCCATCGGAAAAGCCTGTGGTTATGCAAAATCTTACTCTTGTGACACTCTTTCTGGCCTAGAAAGGGCAATAACAGAATGCCTTGATCCTAAAGGACCTAAAATAAAAATGGGCCCATCTTTGATCCACATAAAAATAAAACCAGGATCAATCTCGCCCCTAGGTAGACCCACCATTTCTCCTCGTGAAGTTTTAAGAAGGTTCAGGAATTTTATTAACGAAAAATAAACTAATTATCAGAAGAACAATCGGTTACACCCATTTTGCGCAGAACCAACTTAATCTTTTTCAGCAAATCCTTTACATCTTTTAAACCGATCTGACCAATGCAGCTGATGCGAAACGTATCAGCATGAGATAATTTTCCTGGATAAATTAAGCAATTTTTTTCCCTTAAAAGATCATAAAATGAGGTAAAGCTAAATTTTCTATCCCTTGGATAGAAAAAAGTTGCAATAATCGGCGACTGGTATCGATCCGATACGAAACTATCAAAACCCATAGATCTCATCTCTTTAATTAATGTCTCTGTATTAACTCTGTATCGCAAATTCTTCGCATGCACACCGCCATTTTCAAAATGTTGGACGATGGCAGAATCAAGGGCTGCCAAAACATGGGTTGGAGGAGTAAAGCGCCATTGTCCATTTTTCTCAAAAAAATTCCATTGATCTACAAGATCAAGGCTCAGGCTACGGGCGTAGCCCTTTCCCTTGAATAATTTCCTTGAAGCAATAACGAAACTCACTCCAGGCACTCCCTCAAGACATTTATTAGACGAAGAAATAAGTATGTCACATTTGGTTTTCCTTAAATTAATTGGTATTGCCCCAAAACTGCTCATGGCATCAACAAGAAAAATACGCCCCCTTTTAGCAACAATTCTTGCCATCTCCTCTAGCGGATTTAATATTCCAGACGTAGTCTCGCAATGAACAGCAGCAACGTGAGTAACAGATGAATCTTTGCCCAACAGTTTATCTAAATCGATTAAAGAATTCTGTTCGCGATCATTATTTTTAAAAATAAAAAATTTCTTTCCTAGCATTTTGCAGATTTTTGCAATTCTCTCACCGTACCTTCCATTGCTCATAACTAATATTTTTCCCCTATTGGGTATTAAAGATCCGATGGCAGATTCAATCGCATATGTTCCACTTCCTTGGATAGGAATACAAATATGACTCTTGGGATTACCCGAAATTTTTAAAAGACCTCTGCAAATTCGCTTACGAATCTGATGCAAATCATCATCTCTTGACCCTCTGTCCACTAGCATTGCTTTTTTTGTCTTCACAGAAGCATTGATAGGACCAGGGGTAAACAGTAGGAGATGGGACTTTCTTTTCCTCATATTGATTCCTAATTCTAAAATTTTTTATTAGAACCGAATAGGCTAAACAATTTTTCTAAATCTTCAACAAATCAAAATTAATTTTGATCCATTGGAAATAACTCTTACAGTCGAATTACCTCGCATAGCCTTTTGGTAAAGATATTTTGCCTGTATTTGATGAGCCTCGATCTCTTCAGCAATATAGCGTTCTTTTGGATCGCCAATTTCTTCAAAGGCATTATTTTCTTCTTGTACATAATGCACAAGCTCATGAACCAGTATAGAAACAGCACAAATATCTTCCTCAAGATTCATTCTTTGATCAAGATAGATCCTGCGCACTCCGTCTCTAGTAAATGGATTCTCATACTTAGAATCAGGATAGAATCCCAGGACGGGACAATCTTTTGCACATGCCATTTGTGATAAAGAATCATGCGAAATTCTGGCAATCTCAGGTGCACCCTGGGGAAGATTATATCCGGAATTTAGGGAAATCCATAATAGTAAGCTAGTAATCAACTCAGCAGCGGTACTCACGGCAACCTCCTATTTCTACTCCCCTAAAGGAGCAGAGGAAAAATTGCCTCCCTGTACATGCAGCCATTCTAGTATAAAAAAACCTTAAGAATCAAGGACTTTTTACAAAAATCGTCAATCGTACTTAATATAAGCAAATCGAGGGTCATCTGGAGTCCCTGTGAGAGAATCACTCTGCTTTTGTGGCATCCAGCATACAACTTCTTCAATTTTCTTAGCCAAAGCAAAATCTTTATCAGTGATTCCTTTGGCGGCATGATTCATTAGCTTTATTTCAACCCAAGCATAAGAAGCCGATATATCAGGATGATGCCAAGCTGCTTCAGAAAGGTGTCCCACAGTGTTGATAACCATCAGTGTGGATTTCCAGCTATGAGTTTTGATTTTTCTTCTAATCCACCCATCTTGCAGATTCCAATTAGGGAGCTCCTTCTGTAATCTCTCTTTAACCTCTTTGTCGCTATACGT
>CAYMIQ010000074.1:0-1390 GCA_964390605.1 uncultured Rickettsiales bacterium | reverse complement strand
CTTTTACATCTTCGGGCATATGTATCTCATTGAAAAAATAATTTATATAACTGAGTATTCAATATCTAACAAAATATGTAAACTCAGCAGAACTATAGAATAAAGCAATATGCAAATAAAAAAAAGGTTTCCCAGAAGAAAGGTCTCTATTATTGCTCCCGCAAGATTACATTTTGGTTTCTTAAACTGGGATCAAGTAATAAGCGAAAGTATGGGGAGCTTTGGTATGACATTAAATAATTTTGTGACAAAAATTATAGTTGAAAAATCAAAAACGTTGATTGTTCAAGGACCACAAAAGGATCTTGCAAAAAAATTAGTCAAAAGATTGCTTACAAAAAATAATTTTTCCACCTCGGTAAAGATCACTATTGAAAAGGCAATACCAAAGCATTCTGGTCTAGGCTCTGGCACACAATTAGCATTAGCGTTAGGCTACGCAGTTCACTCATTATTTAATAAAAAAATTAATATGGAGAATATCGCAAAATTACTAAGAAGAGGGAAAAGATCGGGTATAGGAATAGGGGCTTTTAGGTATGGCGGAGTGTTGGTAGATAATGGAAATTTCTCGAAAAAATTAAAATCCACTAAAATCCCAAAAATAGTAACTCGCATTCCTTTTCCAAAGAACTGGCGCATTATTTTAATTATTGATAAATCAACCAAAGGTATCCATGGAAAGAAAGAGAGTGTTATATTTGGGAAACTTCCCAGCTATCCTGAAAGAATTTCTAAAGAGTTTTATAAAATATTGATCACTGAAGCCATACCTTCTTTACTAAATGAGAACATAAAAAATTTTGGTGAGGCAGTAACAAAAATACAAAAAATGATTGGTCGGCAGTTCTCAAAATTTCAAGGAGGAAATTACTCAAGTCACAAAGTGAAAAAAGCTATAAAATGGTTGGAACGGATGAATATAAATGGTTACGGTCAAAGCTCGTGGGGGCCGACTGGTTTTGCTTTTGTAGGGAATGAAAAAGAAGCAATAAGGATTATCCAACAAGCAAATAGGAAATGGGATGATGAAAAAGACTTGAACTTTGTTTTATGCCGTGGCAGAAATCACGGTTTCACAAGTCAATTTTTTTAACGGTTCGCAAGAATGGATAAAAAATTTATTTTACATATGATAACTCCAGAGAAAAACTTAAGTCCATTTGACGTCAATATGGCTATTGACGCAGGCTATGAGGCAATCATTCCATACACCGAAATTGGAACCGAGGAAGTGGGTGCACTAGTTCAGGATGCAATTTTTTCAAGAGGCCCCGAAGGTGTAAAACGTACCGGTATTTTTATCGGTGGCCGAAGTGTCGATACCGCAATAGAAATGTTAAAGTTTACCAAAGATGAAACGCTCAGAGACTTTACTTCAGATATTACA
>CAYMIQ010000073.1:0-5139 GCA_964390605.1 uncultured Rickettsiales bacterium | reverse complement strand
AAGGATAATGCATAAAGAATATCCTATGTACACTGTACTGCACTATATCCTACCGCAACTAATAGACTCAACCTTGCAACCATTAGATTGCTTCGAGATAAATTTAATCTACAAGTAGGATATTCAGATCATTCGTTGGATCCAAATGTAGCCAAGTTAGCAGTAGCCGCCGGTGCAAGGATAATCGAAAAACATTTCACCTTAGATTCAAAACGAAAGGGATTTGATCATGCTATTTCCTTAGAACCTCCAGCATTTAAAAAAATGGTCAATGAAATTAGAACAATGGAAAAAATGTTAGGAAAAAAAGAAAAAATAATCTCCAGAGAAGAAAAACAAAGAATCCCAAGTCTGCGAAGATATCTAGTCGTAAAGAGTGATATCAAAAAGGGGGAAAAATTCACAAAAGACAATTTAGGCTTCTGCAGAATTCAGGGTAATAAAAATAGTTTAGAACCTAAATATTTTGAATCAATTCTAGGGAGAAGGGCTAAAAAGAAAATTTTCTCTCAAACTCCATTAAAAAATAAACACTTCAAATAATGCTTAAACAAAAAATTAAGATTCTCGTTACCTGCGCAGGTGGAATACTGGTAAGATCTTTGGTGCAAAATCTCCAAAGCAGTGCCTTTTTTGACTATGAAATATACGGAGCCGATACATCGAAAAATATTTTACATCCAAAAGGAATATTTAAAAAAAAATTTACTGTACCTAACGGAAATAGATCCAATTATGTAGAAAAAATCATTCAAATTGCTAAAAGAGAAAATATTCATGTTATCTGGCCTGGATCTGATTCCGAAGTTTTTGCAATCTCCAAAAATATTAATAAATTTAAAAAATACGATATCAAAATTCCAATAAGTCCAAAGAGAACGATTCAAAATCTAATGGATAAAGAAAAAGTATATAAAATCTTGAAAAAGAAACATATACGTGTTCCAGATTATAAAATTTGCAACAATCAAGATGACGTCTTAAATAATCTAAGATTTTATGGATACCCGAAAAAAACAGTAATCATTAAGCCCACACAAAGCAGAGGTGGCAGAGATCTAATTGTGGCAGCAGGCAGAGGAGAAAAATCCCGATGGCTAGGAAGGGGAAAAAGAGAAACTTTAGTCCAAAATGAAAAAAAATTGCACTCAATATTGAAAAATCGCTTTCATAGTAAGATCATGGTAATGCCAAAGTTAAATTTACCTGCCTATGATGTTGATATTCTCTCTGATGCAGGAAATGCAATGACAATCATCACAAGAAAAAGGATAAACCCAAATGGTATACCTTTTGAAGGAAACAAGATTATTAAAAATCCAAGAATTGAAAGTTACTGTAGAAAAATTTCCAGGGCTCTTAATTTAGATTCTCTGCATGATATAGATCTTATGAGTTACAAAAATGAAGAAGTTTTATTAGAAGTAAACCCACGCCCTAGTGGCAGTTTGGCTGCAGCTTTGGAGGCGGGCTTCCCAATTTTCGATGCAACTATTGCAAAAATTTTTGATAGAAAAATTCCAGTTCCCAAAATAAACAAAAATATATCTATCTCTCCAAAAAAAAATTATTTGTTAAAAATCGATAGGTAAATGAAAGTTGTAGCAATCATCGCAGCTAGAATGACATCCTCAAGACTACCTGGAAAAAGCTTGATGAAGATTTGCGGTGATCCAGTTCTGCAACACATGCTAACAAGAGTAAAACGCGCAAAATTAATTGATAAAATAATTGTTGCGACAACAGTTAATAAGACGGACGACTGTATCAGTCATTTATGCAAAAAAATGAGAGTTAGCTGTTTTAGAGGACCAGAGCAGGATGTTTTGAAACGTTATTATTTAGCCGCAAGAAAATATAATGTAGATCCTATAGTCCGACTCACAGCTGACTGTCCTATGATTGATCCCGCACTCATTGATGAGACAATCTCTGTATTCAAAAAAGGAAAATGGGAATATGTCACCAATGCTCATGGCCATTATCCGGACGGAATGGATACAGAAATTTTTACGTTTTCAGCGCTAGAGAGGGCTCACTTAAAAGCAAAACATACTTTTGCCAGGGAACATGTAACCACCTATATAGCTGGCAACATGCCAAAGTATGGTAAAGGTAAATTCAAAAGATATACGATAAAAAGGAATAAGGATTTTTCTCATATACGCTGGACGTTAGATACAGCTGACGATTTAAAGATAATAAGAGAGTTGACATCAAAACTTCCAAAAAATTATTCCTGGATGGACGCATTATCTGTTGCTACCAAAAACACTAGATTACTAGGAACCAAAGTCACAAAAAGAAAATGAAGAAGAAATACGAAAAAACTAATAAACAATACCAAAAAGCAATCAAAACAATACCTTTGGCGACTCAAACCACATCGAAATCAGCTGCCAACTTTGTTAAAGGTGCCTATCCGCTATTTCTGGAAAAAGGAAAAGGCGGTGAAGTGTGGGATATAGATGGAAACAAGTATATAGACTATATACTTGGTCTCTTGCCTATAGTGCTTGGATATCAGGATAATGAAGTCGACAAAGCAATTAAAAATCAACTAAAAAAAGGAATTTCTTTCTCTCTTGCCACAACATTGGAGACGACATTATCTGAACTACTTACAAAATTAATACCCTCAGCAGAAATGGTAAGATTTGCAAAAACAGGATCTGATGTCACAACAGCATCTATAAGACTAGCGAGAGCATATACAGGAAGGGACAAAATAGCACTATGTGGTTATCACGGTTGGCATGATTGGTGCATAGGAACAACCGAGCATTCAATCGGTATTCCGAAATCAATAAAAAGACTTTCTACTGCTTTCGCATTTAATAACTTAGATGAATTAGAAAAAATGCTAAAAAAAGAACCCACCTCTTATGCAGCGGTAATAATAGAGCCAGAATCTAAAGAAAAACCCGAAAAAAAATTTCTAGAGGAGGCGCGAAGACTAACAAAAAAATTCGGCACATTATTAATATTTGATGAAATTGTTACTGGATTTAGGGTAAACATAGGTGGGGCGCAGGCAAAATATCGTGTGACTCCCGATCTTTCTTGTTTCGGAAAAAGCATGGGAAATGGAATGCCCATCTCTGCATTAGTTGGAAAAGCAAAAATTATGAAATTAGTTGGAAAAGCCTTCTTTTCTGGCACATTTAATGGAGAAGCCCTATCACTAGCAGCAGCAATTGCAACCATAAAAAAACTAAGAAAGAAAAATGGAATAGAAAGAATTCAACGTGTTGGTTGCTCACTGAAAAAAAGTATCAAAAAAATAATAGATAGAAATAAAATTGATGATTATATTACAATTGGTGGACCCGACTGGAGACCATGTATTATAATTAAAAAAAATAAGCTAGAGTCTAGAATAGTACAAAGTCTACTAAGGCAACAACTTGCTAAAAATGGACTACTCTTTGGATCAGCCTTTAACCTTTGCTTATCTCACGATTCAAAAGAAATATTACATAGAACAAATATAATATGGGAAAAAACTGCTGATGAACTAAATAAAATCTTTCACTCAAAAAATCCTAAAAGTTTCCTTAAAGGGAAACCAATGGTGCCAATCTTTACTCAAAGATAGAGACTCATAATTATAGAAATTTTAGTGATATGTTAGTAAATAAATAAAAGAAATTAGCGATTATTGTTGCACACCCCGATGACGAGGTTCTTGGTTTTGGTGGAACGATTGCAAAGCACACAGCCGCTGGAATCAGCGCTCATCTCCTGATAATGGCCACAGGGTTAGGTGCACGTAAAAAAAGCGGTGTCGCAAAAAAAAAGGAGGTTGATAGATTAAAAAAGCAAACAATTGAAGCCTCAAAAATTCTGGGTATCAAAACGGTTAACTTTTGTAATTTTCCTGATAACCAAATGGACACGATTTCAATGCTAAAAATCATAAAGAAGATTGAAGATTTTATAAAAAAATTTCAACCTTCAACAATACTTACCCACTATAACAATGATCTCAATATTGATCATACAATTTGCTCAAAAGCCGTAGTCACGGCTTGTAGACCACTGCCAAAATCCTGTGTAGAAGCCATTTACTTCGGAGAAGTAGTGTCATCAAGCGAATATACTGGTCCAGACGATCGATTCGCACCACAAGTATATGTGAATATAGAAAAAGAATTAGCAACAAAATGCATGGCTTTAAAAGCCTATAAGGAAGAGATATGTTCTTGGCCACACCCACGTTCAATCAAAGGAATAAAACATCTTGCCGGATCACGAGGAAGTGAATGTGGGCTAAAGGCGGCCGAAGCTTTCCACACTTTTAGAAAAATTTATAAATCACTTACCAAATAAATATATAACAACCTAAAATGAGGCATTTACGTATACCAAAAATTTGCCTTGGTACAGCTGCAATGGGGCTTGAATATGGAACTTTTGTCAAAAATAAAAAACCATCAAAAAAACATTCTTATCAAATCCTAACCACTGCTTGGAAGAATGGGATTAATTGCATAGATACAGCGCACAATTATGGTTCGGCAGAAAAAACTATTGGCGGATGGTCAAAGAAAAAAAACAAAAAGCCAATCATCATTACAAAATTACCTTCACTAAGAAAAATATCGAATTCCTTAATAGAAAAGAAGATTGAGGAAAAATTCAGTCAATCTTGCGCAAGATTAAATGTTAATTCAATTTTTGGTTATTTGATTCATGATTTTCAAGATCTTCGAAATCCAAAAGTATTAAAAAAACTTATTGCATTGAAAAAGGAAAAAAAGATAAAACATCTCGGTGTCTCTGTTTATGAACCCAAACAAATAAAGGCAATAATAAATATCAATGAACTGGATATTTACCAAATCCCATACAATATAGTTGATCAAAGAATGAAAGAGTCAGGTGTACTGGATTTATGTAAGAAAAAAAATAAAATCGTCCTAGCAAGAAGTGTTTTTTTACAGGGCGTGCTACTTATGGATACAAAAAATCTCCCAAAAAGATTTCATCCATTAAAAAGTATTCTCAAGAAAATAGAATCTTTGTCCAAAGATATCGAATGCACACCATCACAGCTTATTCTCCATTTTGTCCTTAGCGAACCTTTAATAGATTCAGTCATCATAGGGGTCGGCAAAGAAACGGAATTAGTAAAAA
>CAYMIQ010000072.1:0-5149 GCA_964390605.1 uncultured Rickettsiales bacterium | reverse complement strand
ATATCGGAATAAATTTTCTCCCCCTCTAGCCGATCCTGCCATAACTTTAACTTCTCTAAAGCCAACATTCTTAAGATGAGCAAGGATTTTGGAAGCAAGGGCTGCAATCTTTCTTTTGTCATAATTAATTAAATCAACCTTATTAAGAAAAACACAAAGATTATCTATACCTATTAATTTGAGTATAAAGGTATGTCTTAATGTCTGTTCCTCAATTCCCCTAGAAGCATCCACAATAAGAATCGCCTTACTAGCATTGACGGCACCTGTGATCATATTTTTAATAAAATCCACATGACCCGGAGCATCAATGATTTCAATATTCGTATTCTTCAAAGATAGATAGACACGCGTTGTATCAATGGTAATACTTTGGTCTCTCTCCGCTTGAAACGCATCTAATAAAAAGGACCATTCAAATTCTTTCCCGCGATTCTTACAGGCCTTTTGAATTTCTTCAAATTTTCCATCAGCTAATGCTCCAGCCTCATGCATAAGCCGACCAATCACAGAAGATTTTCCATGATCTACATGGCCAGTAAAAATAATTGAATAATTTTTATCTTTCACCATTGCTGTTTTCTACAAATATCCAGAAGACCTTAATCTTTCAAACGCGTCCTCGGTCTCATGATCCATGGATCTTCCAGATCTCTCAGAAATTCTTGTGGTTTTTAACTCTTGAATAATCTCAGAAATATTTTTCGCATTACTTTTGACCGGAAAGGTTATGTCCTTGTCTCCTAGAGATCGATATCTCTCACCATTTTTAGAGAAATAGAGCTTGATAGCAGGGATAGATTCTCTCTTTGTGTATTGCCAGACATCAATTTCTGTCCAATTCAGTAGAGGATGAACTCTAACATGACAATCAGCGGGCATTTGGTTAATATAATAGTCCCACACTTCAATAGGTTGATCTTTAAAATTCCACTCATTACTCGAGCTACGAGGAGAAATCATTCTTTCCTTGGCTCTCGTTGACTGCTCGTCTCTTCTGATACCCGCAAAAACTCCCTTAATTTTGTTAGTTTTAATATATGTCTTCAAACCTTCAGTTTTTCTAGCTGCTGAACGAGCTGCGGGTGGTAGGCTGCTATCAATCTTGTTAATAGGTGGACACTTCTCTACCCTAAGATCAAGTTTCATAGACTTAGAAAACTTTTTACGAAACTCATACATTTCTTGAAATTTTTTTCCAGTATCTATGTGAACAACCGGAAATGGGATATGGCCACAAAATGCTTTTCTTATCAACCACAGCATAACGTTGGAGTCCTTGCCCAAGGACCACAAAACTGAGATGGGCTTAAAATACCTATAAGCCTCTCTGATTAAGTAGATGCTTTGATTCTCTAATCGATCAAGACGCTTCATGATGGGTGCTCTTGTTTTTTAAATTTTCCATGAATTCCACATTCAGTTTTTTGACCCCCAGTCCAACGGCCAGACCTAACACCAGTCCCATCCTCAGTTTCCCTAGTGCAATGGTAACATCCTATCGACTTGAATCCTCTCGAAAGCAATGGGTGTTGTGGTAATTTTTTCTCTATAAAATAAGATTGAATTTTCTCAGCATCCCAGTTGATCAAAGGATTAACCTTAATATAGCCATCAACACTTTCTATGGAATCTAGACTTAATCTCAGATCGCCATGATAACGCTTTCTTCCTGTAATCCAAGCCTTAAACCCCTTCAGTGCATCCTCAAGAGGCTCTACTTTACGAATATGACAACACATATCAGGATTGCTCTCCCAAAGATTTCCAGATGGATCTTGTTGTAAAAGCCTATCTTTTTTAGGTCTAATAACTCTCAAGTCCTGAAGCCCAATATGATCGGAAAGTTTTGTAACATAGTTATAAGTTTCTTCAAATAATTTCCCAGTATCTAAAAAAATAATTGGAGTCTTTGAATCGATTCTCAAAACCAAATCCAACAAAACAGCAGCTTCTGCACCAAAGGATGAACTCAATGCAATGCACCCGGGAAACTCCTTCTTGATCATCACTTTCAATAAATCAGCTCCCTCAAGATCTGAGTATTTTTTACTAAGATCGGCGGCTTTCTTGTCTGCCCATGTAAGCTTTTTCTTTGTCTCCATCACACTAATAGCTTAATTAATTCTACACAACTTAATGTGTTATTTTAATAAATATACCACTATTTATAGTGTGAAATAAATATCTTGTAAAGAATAAAATCAATTTTGGGATGGTGTAAATTCATGGTATTCAAGAAAAAATGGATTGAATAGCAAAAATATAGAATTTCCGAACTAATGAACATATACAAAAAAAATTCGGATCAATATGTCTGCGCATGGTTGGCCCTATGCTGTTTATTGATATTCTTAATGATTGTAATAGGCGGAATTACAAGATTAACTGATTCGGGTTTATCGATGGTTGACTGGCGCCCACTGACTGGGATGCTACCTCCTATGAATAGTGGCGATTGGAACGAATTTTTTAGTCAATACAGAGAAACTCCTGAATTTCAATTAGTCAATCCGACCATGTCAATTCAAGAGTTTAAGTCAATTTTTTGGATGGAATACCTACATAGAATATGGGGAAGATTAATAGGTATCGTCTACTTATTGCCACTGATATTTTTTATCACAAAAGATATGATACAAAAAAAAATCTACACCCACCTGTTAATAATATTGGTACTTGGTTTTCTGCAGGGATTACTGGGTTGGATGATGGTTAAAAGTGGTCTCATTGATAGACCGGACGTGAGCCATTACAGGCTAACCGCACACTTAATGTTAGCAATATTGATTTATACTTACTTATTTTGGATTCTCCTAAAACTCTACAGGCCGGACCACGTAAGTCGAGCCGACTATTATAATAGAGACGTCATGCCAATAAAAAAATTAAGCACTATAATTCTTATATTCATACTAATAACGTTAGCATCTGGGGGCTTGGTTGCTGGTCTTGATGCTGGTGCAATTTATAACACATTCCCTCTAATGGGTAACAAGCTAATACCAAACGAGGTTATGATTCTAGATCCATGGTTTATAAATTTTGCTGAAAACCCAGTAACTGTACAGCTGCAACATCGGGTTTTAGGAGTTACAACTGCTACCTTAATTGCTGTGCTTTGGTTCAAATTAAGAAACAAAACTACTAATAAAAAGGTTTGCTTAGCAATAAATTGCTTAGCTACCGCAGCAGGAATACAAATAATTTTAGGTATTACGACATTACTCTCTGCTTCTGCGTTGATATTAGCCTCTCTACATCAGGCGAATGCTGTTCTTACTCTTACTGCTGCGATTTGGTTACAACATGAAACGCACAGACCACTCGTTTCTTGATTTATGCTAAACAATAAATTAGTAAACATGTGAGAATAAATGTAGTTTTGGGAATCAGCGATATGTCACTTTCAAGCGAACAATTGCAGGGTTACGAAAAGGATGGATTCCTTATCCTTAAAAAATTTTATTCTAAAGATGAAATACAGCAAATTGAGAAATGGACCGCCGAGATTGCCTCCAAATCGGAACAACCAGGGAAACAGATGATGTATTTTGAAAAAAGTTTAAAAAATCCATCTACAAGAATTCTCAATAGAATAGAAAATTTTTCTAAATTTCATAAAGGTTTTAATAAACTTTTCCATGGCAGGATCGCAAAAGTAACTGCAAAATTAATTGAGGATAACGCCATTCTTTTTAAGGAAAAAATTAATTTTAAATATCCAGGTGGAGACGGATTCAAGGCCCATCAAGATCAGCAAGCAGGATGGGGGAAATATATCAACTTCTCCATATCAGTGATGATAACTGTAGACAGATCTAAAATCGACAATGGATGTATAGAAATTGCTGCTGGGCAACACAAAAATGGGTTAATTGGTGAAGAGTGGAAACCTTTAGAAAATGATTTAAAATATATAAAGTGCCCAACAGATCCAGGGGACATTATTTTTTTCGACTCTTACGTACCTCACCGATCCAGCCCAAATATGAGTGAACGGCCCAGACGATTAATCTTTGCAACGTATAATCGTAAATCAGACGGCGATCATAGTAATCAATACTACAAGGATAAAAGGCGCGATTATCCGCCCGACTGTGAAAGAGATCCAAAAAAAGAATACACCTACAGGGTATAAGCAAAAAGCAAGGGAGGCTACGCCTCCCCTCTTTACTTTCAAAGTCCAATCCGCGGATAAAATTTAAAAGTCAGAAATTCTTTTAGGTGCTACCAGGAAGAAGAAATGGTAAACACTACCCTCTCGCCAGCATATGATCCTTCATCTGTTCCCGATTGATACCCACCCGTGTCATGATACGTTAGGTCCCAACCAAATCCCAACATGGTTGCAGAAAGACCAAATTGCCAATGTTGGTATGAATCGAGTCGTGTTCTTCCTTCATTATAACAATTCTTGCATAAGTCACCCCAAAGAGCAGAAAACGCCAAACTCTTATAGAGTGCTATATCCGCAGAAATTGTTTGGTATAACCATTCACCACTTGAATTATAACCCCGTGGAGACCAAGCCCAACCATAAGAAATATAAGGAGCATAATCGGAGCTCATAAAGTTCGCAGTGTCATAACCTAGTGAAAAATACCAATCATGAAACCCATAATTGGTTCCATCAGATGCAGCTAAGTCCGGAGAAGATTCTCTTTCGTTAGGATAAATATACTGCAAGAAACCCGCATCAACATCAACCGAAGCTACAGCAAAAGTAATGCCTGTATAAAAATCAAATTCAGACGTAGCGTTAGTAGTGCCATCGTCCCAATCAACATTTGATCCCCAGATTCCGGCATACCAACCTATGCCTTCGGTTATATCAACGCCATAATCTATACCGCCTTGTATAGCAGGACTGCTTTCACTTTGTGTTTCGCCGCGATATATATAATCAGTAGTTAAAGCAACGTTAAACGAAAACTCCCCTGGAAAGTTGGGCAACAGATCATCTTCATCAGCAAGAGCTGGTGATGAAACCAGAAGGGCCCCAACTAAAAAACTAAGCAAATTTTTATTCATATTAACCATCTCGCCAAGCCTTTGATTCGAGAATCAGACAGCTTGAAAAATTTTTAATTACTTTTAAGTAACCCCGCGGGCACATAATATAATATAATGTAATATTATGATACAT
>CAYMIQ010000071.1:0-5238 GCA_964390605.1 uncultured Rickettsiales bacterium | reverse complement strand
GATACACTCAGCGCGAGCAAAGTTAGAAAAAGAGCTGAGGATGTTTTTAGAACCATGGTAAAGATGGGCATGCCTGCAGGAAAAATTACTCTTTCTTCCAAAAAATCTGGCGATATTGACGGCAATCAAGTACGTATCTACGTAAGATAGAAAAATCCACTATTTAATACGGCAATTGTCTATCAACCTGGTTCTTCCTAGATAAAGGGCACCGAATACTCGTGCCGGTTTTGTAAAAACTGAAAGCTTTGCAAGATTCGTGGAGCTGCAGACTTCTAGATAATCGATCTTACTGAAGCCAATTTTCAACAAATATTTTTTCTTTTCATTCAAAATCCGGCCTATGGCTGCACCTTGGCTAATCTTTCTAGATATTGCATAAATCGTCTTATAAAAATTCGGTGCCAAAATACGCTGATTCTTAGTTAAATATGAATTTCTAGAAGAAAAAGCAAGGCCATCATTCTCTCTGATAACAGGAATGGATTTAATGCTAATCGGAAGAGAGAGGTTTCTAACTAATTTCTTAATTACCAATAATTGTTGATAATCCTTTTCACCAAAAAAAGCGATATTGGGGAGAATTTGAAGAAAGAGCTTTGTAATTACAGTAGCTACTCCTTGGAAATGTCCTGGCCTAGATAGTCCGCATAAACATTCAGTTATCCCAGATACATTAATTGTCGTTTGAAATTTCGAAGGATAGATTTCATTAAGACGTGGCTGATAGATAAGATGCACATTTATTTTACTTAGAATCCTTTTATCGGAAGCAAGATTTTTAGGATAGGATCGATAATCCTCCTTAGGACCAAACTGTAAAGGATTAACAAAAATGCTGACAATAGTGCGATCACATAGCTTGTTAGCTAATTCAATCATGGATAAATGACCGACATGAATTGATCCCATGGTGGGCACAAGGCCTATGGAGAACCCCTTATCTTTCCAACGACTAATGCGTCGCTGCATTTGTTTTACTGTATGCAAAACTTCAGTCATAATGAAACTATTGCTAATTAGATGTTTGTCTTTTTTAATTTTTTAACCTGAAGCAATGAATCAGCAGATCCGAAACAATGCTCTGGCCCAGGAAAGACTCCAGATTTAACTTCTGTAGAAAAACGACTAACCGCAGACTCAATATCTAACCCCAAATCAGAATAGCGCTTAACAAACTTTGGGGTAAAGCTCGGATACATGCCAAGCAGATCTTCAGTGACAAGGATCTGCCCATGACAGAAAGGAGATGCACCTATGCCAATAGTGGGTATTTTGAGTATAGAAGAGATCTTTCTCGCGACAGGCTCCCAAACTCCCTCAAGAACTACGGCAAACGCCCCTGCCTTCTGAACTGACTTAGCATCTTGTATAATTTTTCTGGCTTCCTTTTCCGTCTTTCCTCGCACTTTATAACCACCAGTTTTTTTGATAGATTGAGGCATTATCCCTATATGTGCCAAAACCGGAATATTACGATCGACTAAAAAAGAAATAGTTTCATGCATCTCTGCGCCGCCCTCCAGCTTAATACCATTAGCTCCTGTTTCCTTCATGACTTGAGAAGCGGAACTAAAAGCTTGTTTTGGAGATTCTTGATAAGAACCAAAAGGCAAATCTATAATAATGCAAGACTCCGAGGTTGCCTTTACAACTACTCTTCCGTGAAGAATCATCATATCCAATGTTACTGGTAGGGTGTTATCAAAGCCATACAATACCATGCCCAAAGAATCTCCAACTAAAATTAAATCAACATGAGGATCTATTCTTGCCGCCATCGTAGACGAGTAAGCAGTCAAGGCAACAATGGGTCTTTGTCCTTTAAATCTCTGTATATCTTTAATATTTATTCTTCTTGTTCTACGTACTACACTCAAAACAAAACCCCATTTCCGATTGTTATATTTTTAAGATTTATGGCTGATTTTATTGTACAGCAATACTAATCTACTATTAGACAGAAAAAAACAAATTCTTGAAAAGAAAGCAAATGTTTTCAAAGAAAAAAATTTACTCGGGTCTTCTGACTATTTTCATGATTCTTTTTGCATGCACTATCGCAAACTGGCCTCTACACGCTTTCAAAGAATCAAAGGACTATATGATCTCTTCTTCCCATCCTATAGCAACACAAGTAGGGGAAAAAATTCTTAAAGAAGGTGGAAATGCGATAGATTCTGCAATTGCGACTCAAATGACACTTAATGTTGTGGAACCTCAATCATCGGGTATTGGGGGGGGTGGTTTCTTGCTCTACTATGACAAAAAAAAGCAACGCATTGATGTATATGATGGGCGAGAAGTCGCTCCAGAGAATGCTAAAAAAGATTTATTTTTAAAAACTGACGGAAAACCTTTAAGTCATCAAGAGGCAATTTTAGGAGGAAAGTCTGTCGGCGTGCCTGGATTACTAGCAATGCTCAGTTTAGCACACAAAGATCATGGCATGCGTTCTTTAAAAGATCTTTTTCAGCCGGCTATTGATCTTAGTAAAAATGGTTTTCCTATATCCCCAAGATTATCGAAACAAATTGCAGATGACACTCTGTTAAGAAAAACGAAAACTGCTAAAAAATTCTTCTATAATCAAGATGGGTCACCTAAAAAAGCCGGAGATATTGTTTATAATATAAATTTCTCAGAAACTTTAAAAAGTATTACTTCAAACGGAATAGAAGATTTTTATCAGGGCAAAATTGCAAAAAGAATGGTCGAAAAAATTAGCAAGTCTAACATTAACCCTGGAAAAATGAAGTTATCAGACCTAAGGGGATATAAGGCAAAAAAAAGAACCATCATTTGCAAGGAATATAGAATAATCTGGAAAGTCTGTAGCATGCCACCACCATCATCTGGTGGAATCGCCATATTGCAGGCTTTAGGAATATTAGAGAATTTTCATATTCCCGACTATAAGGAAAAAGAGAGTAAAATTATTCACCTTCTTGCAGAGACACATAGGCTTATTTTTGAGGACCGAAATAAATATATTGGCGATCCTGGCTTCGTAAAAATACCAATCGATAGATTGCTGGATCCTGAATATCTGAAAGAACGATCGAAACTAATAAATCTAGATCGCAGAATGAAAAAAACTCTCCCAGGGAATTTTAAAGGTAATCAAAATATTAGTTTTTCTGACATAACAAGCAATGAACAAAATTCAACCAGTCACATCAGTATTGTGGATCGTGAGGGCAATGCAATAGCACTTACATCTAGTATAGAAAGCGCCTTTGGGTCCAGATTAATGGTGGAAGGTTTTTTGTTGAATAACCAACTAACTGATTTTTCGTTTGTTCCCGAAAAAGAAAATATAAATACAGCAAATAGAGTAGAGCCAAATAAACGACCTATGAGCTCAATGTCTCCCACTCTGGTCTTTAAAAACAATGACCTATATCTGATTCTAGGATCACCGGGTGGAAGGAATATCATAAGTTATGTGTTAAAAACATTGGTTTATATACTCGACTTTGGAATGGATATTACAATGGCGGTGAATGCACCAAATTTCTTCGGTGGCGATAAAAAAACGTTTATCGAAGAAAAAGGATTAGATGAAACAGCTATCAAAAAACTCGGAGCCTTAGGCCATGATCTCTCATATAAAAAAATGCATAGCGGTTTGAATGTTATACAAATTAAAAAAGGCAAAATTTATGGGACAGCCGACCCTCGAAGACAAGGACTGGCTCTCGGAAATTAATCCTTCTTGAATTTATTACTTATCATAGTACCAAACCCTCTATCGGTAAAAATTTCTAAAAGAAGGGCGTGCGGAACCCTACCATCAAGTATAACAGCAGCTTCCACTCCATTTTGTATCGCCTTGATACAAGTTTGTACTTTTGGAATCATCCCGCCGCGAATCACACCATCTTTGATCATTTTCTGAGATTGTTCCATATTTAAATTACTAATTAAATTTCCATTTTTATCCTGAACGCCAATAGTATCAGTTAATAACAGCAGCCTAGAGACTCGCAAGGCTTCTGAAAGAGCACCTGCTGCATGATCAGCATTAATATTATAGGTATTTCCATCCAAACCTGATCCTATGGGAGCGACAACGGGTATTAATCCTGCATTTTCAAGATCTTTCAAAATTTTATGATTTATGCCAACTGGCTCACCAACCAGACCAAGATCCTGTACCCTATCTTTTTTACTCTTTCCTTTACTCTTAATCTTTAACTTCCTTGTCACTATCAAGTCCCCATCCTTCCCCGAAACACCAACTGCATTTCCTCCAGCTGCACAAATCTTTGAGACAATTTCTTTATTTATGGAACCGGACAGGACCATCTCTACAGCCTTAATACTCTCAGGACTTGTTACTCTCATTCCATCGACAAAAGAACTCTTAATGTTTAATTTCTTTAGCATCCTCTCAATCTGAGGTCCGCCCCCATGTACAACAATTGGATTAATACCAACCTGTTTAATTAAAACAATATCTCGAGCAAATGAAGTTGCTGTCTCTACTGAATTCATGGAATGCCCGCCAAATTTTATAACGAAAGTCTTACCTGCAAAACTCTTCATATAAGGAAGTGCTTTGGATAATGTCCTAGCTTTTTCTAACCATTCCTCTTTCATAGCAATTTTCGTACTTAGTTCTTTTTTGGATTCCATAAAATCACCTTCCTCAGGGATAGAAAAAAACCAAGAATCATTCCAACTAATGCCTTGTTCAATTGCTAGTTCTCGAACTTTTCTTTGGTATTTTGACGGAATTATTCCGCTTTCCTCCCAACGATGGACTGTTGGCTGTGTAACTCCGAGTAATTGAGAAAAATTCCTCTGAGTAAGATTAAAAATACTCTTCCTTATAAAAATAGCTGAATTCATAGAATATAATATACATTTTTAATATATATATGCAATAATATACTAAAAAAGTATATTAATTCTGTTATTTTATTATTCTGCAGAGGGAGTGTCTTTAGGCGAAGACTTCATAAGATATGCTTGCTGTGCGATGGAAAGAACATTGTTAAAAAACCAATATATTACCAAACCAGAGGGAAAATTGGCTAACAAGATTGTAAAAAAGAACGGTAAAAACATAAAAACTTTAGCCTGAATGGGATCAGGGGGTGTTGGGCTAAGTTTTTGCTGAATGTACATGCTCAAACCCATAAGCAGTGGCCAAACTCCTATAGTGAGAAAGTCAGGAGGTGTAAAAGGCAACAATCCGAATAAATTAAACATTGAAGTAGGGTCAGGAAC
>CAYMIQ010000070.1:0-5302 GCA_964390605.1 uncultured Rickettsiales bacterium | reverse complement strand
ACGATATTGTTTATAATCCTATAAAAACAGGCCTAATATTGCAGGCTGAAGCTAGAGGAAATAAAACGGTAGAAGGTGTTGGCATGTTGTTACACCAAGCAAGATATAGTTTTCATCGATGGTTTAATATATGGCCAAAAGATATGACTTATTTAGAAAATAAACTGAAAAAAATTTTAAAGAGATAATGCTGATTATTGGTTTAACCGGATCTATTGCTACGGGGAAAAGCACCATTTCTTCCCTATTATCTGCAATGCGAATACCTGTGTTCGATTCCGATAAATTAGTTAATTTTATTTTAGATCAAGATAGATCGGTGATTACAAAAATTAAGAAAAAATTATCTAAAAAAATTCCCAATTTATTTATGAAGGGAAAGATCAATAAATCTGCATTAAGTCATTATGCTTTTCAGGACCCTGGTTTGTTAAAATTTCTTGAGAACCTTATCCAGCCCCAAGTTTTAGCTAAACAAAAAGTTTTTTTTAGACAGATGTGTTTAAATCGAAAAAAAATAGTTGTTTTAGAAACCCCGCTTTTAATTGAGGCAAATAGTTATAAATTTTGTGACTTTGTATTATTGGTTTCTGCTCCAGCTTTTTTACAAAAGCTACGTGTTTTGTCCCGATCAGGAGTGGATGAAAAAAAATTTCTTCAAATATTAAAAAATCAGATGCCGACATTCCAAAAAAAGAAGCTAGCAGATTTTACTATAAACACGGGATTAGGTAGAATACACACTGTGCGCTCGATACAAAAAATGATGAATCATTTAATGGAGATAAAGGGACGCAAATGGCCTTTTTCTTCGGAATCGCTTATTAGAGGTAGTCGTTTTTCCAGAACAAATTAATGCGTGAAATTATTTTAGATACAGAGACTACGGGCCTTGATCCTAGAAAGGGAGATCGGATAATCGAGATAGGATGCGTTGAGCTGATAGATCATGTTTCGACGGGAAAAGAATACCAAGGATATTTTAATCCGGATAGAGAAATATCTCAGCAAGCATTTTTAGTACACGGTCTATCTCTTGACTTTTTAAAAAAATATCCAAAATTTTCAGATTCTGTTAAGGAGTTTTTAGACTTTATAAAAGATAGTCAACTAGTGATGCATAATGCTTCTTTTGATTTAGGTTTTTTAAATTCTGAGTTAAAAAAGTGTGAGATTAAACCCATTCCTTCAGAAAGAACGACAGACACTATGGGTTTGGCTAAAAAGCAATTTCCGGGGAAACAAGTAAATTTAGATTCTTTATGCAAACGTTTCTCTATTAGCTTAGATTCTAGAGAAAAGCATGGAGCTCTTGTGGACAGCAAGTTACTTGCTCAAGTTTATTTGAAACTATTAAAGGTTGGCGAACAATCCGATCTTAATTTTGCGGAGAATATGGAGGGTGAATCAGCTGTTAGTGCGGTTAATTTAGCGAAACAAAATGGGGATAAAAAAAGAAATGATCGAAAACTTCCTTTACCTTCTGAGGAAGAGTTGCAGAGTCATAAACAAATGCTGAAAGATCACATAAAAAAACCACTGTGGTCATCTTGAGGAGATTTTTATTTACGCATTACCAGTTTTTTGCTGATTTGCGGGATAGTTTTTCCTAAACATTTCGTGGAAATCAATAGGCGCAATCATTAATGGAGGAAACCCTCCATCTCTTACGGTATTGCCCAAAATACTTCTAGCGAACGGGAACAAAATTCTTGGGCATTCAATTAGCAGAAATGGTTGTATGGAATTTTCTGGTATTTCACCAAGGGTAAATGCACCAGCATAGGTTAACTCACATATAAAGGCCGTTTTTCCTTCAGATTTAGCCTCGGCTCTTATCACCAAGGTTACTTCGTATGAATTTTTATCCATTCCTTCAATTTTATTGGCCCCAACATTCACGTTTACGCTTACTTCTGGGGTGCTCTTTAGTTTTGTAATGCTTGAAGGGGCATGTGGATTTTCAAAAGAAATATCTTTTAAATATTGACCATGAATTTTAATCGGTATTGTCGGTATTTTTTCTTGAGGCTGGCTCCCTCCGGAGGTGCTGCCTTCGTTTTTTTTGAGATCTGCTGGTTTTTCTTTTTTTTCGGTCATTATTTTACCTTGAGTATAATTTCATTACGAAAATTAGAATTGTATTCTAGTTGATTGTATTATTATTATCATCAAGATTATTCTTTTTGGCTGTTATATCTTCATAACTACCTTCAAAAGTTGTTGCGTTAGTAGATGTGTCGCTGTTTTTTACAACAAATCCAATTTTTTCAAAGTAAGAAAACAACAATTTTTTTATGTAATCTCTAAAGTTCTGTATTAGTAATAAAAACCCTATTGCGTCTGTAAAAAATCCTGGAGTAATAAGTAAAATTCCTGAAATCAGGAGACATCCTGCATTGAATATTTCCTCAGAAGGTATTTTTCTCTGGCTCAAACTGTTTTGTAAATTTTTTAGAACTGAAAAACTTTGAATTTTTACAGCCCATGCCCCTATAATTGCAGTTAATATAATAGTAGATATTGTGAACCAAAAACCCAAGATATCACCAATAACCAAGAAAATAGAAATTTCTATAATTGGAATAACGACAAAAAGAGTGAATATAAATTTACCCATTATGTAAGCTTGTTTAGTTCAATACTTTGTCTATATATAATGCTATATTTGTAAAAAAAAAAGGTCTGTGGGGTTATGAGTAATAGTTTTGCTTTTTTTGACATTATAATTTTTGCGATAATTGCTGTTTTACTGGTTTACAGATTACAGGGGATTTTAGGTAAGAAGACTGGCTTTAGACCTAAGGGGCAAAAATTTAAAGTATTAAAGGATCCATCTGCTTTAGAAGAGACTGCAGAACATTTAAAGGAAGAAATTAAACTCAATGATAATGATCCTGGAGTCCTCAAAATAAATAATCTTTTTGATAAAATCTCTTCTATTGATCCCAAATTTAACCAAATTCTATTTTTAAAAGGTGCCATGAGGGCATTTGAAGTTATAGTTGCTGCTTTTGCCAGTGGTGATAGACAGAAACTAAAACCCTTATTGGGAGATTCTATGTATCAGGATTTTACGCGTTTATTGGATGAAAGAAATAAACAAGGGCATATTGTGAAGACTGATATTATTAGTTTGCAGAATCCTGAAATTATCGACGTTTCGTTAGATTCCAATGTTGCGAAGATAACCGTTAAATTTATTTCTGAACAGATTAGTTATACCATGAAAGAGGGTAAAAAAATTAATCCTCAAGATTCAGAAAAAGTTGTGACTGTTGTTGATGAGTGGACTTTTTCTCGTAACCTGCAATCTAAAAATCCCAATTGGACTCTGGTCGAAACAAGTTAGTGTTGTTGAAAGAAAAAAGGAAATGTTTCTGTCGTCTCAGAGGATCGGTGATTTTTCTTTTTTCTTTAATCGTTTTTGGTTGTTCCGGAAGTTTTTTTGATATCTCAAAACCTACCACAACTCTGAAGTTGGTTAATTATTCACAGTTATCAGGCTGGCAAGATGAGGATTTTGTTGACTCGATAGAGACTTTTTTGCGGTCTTGTAATTTTATTAATCGAAAAGAAGAGAAAGATATGGCGCAAAATCTTGACAAGACGATTAACCTCAACAAAAGCGATAAATCATTCTTTGATTCTATCAATAACCAATTATTTGATATTTGTTTGCTTGCAGATGGGAGCAGGTTGGCTACAGAAAATAAACGTAAAGCTTTCTTTGAGGAAAATTTTCAACCATATCTGGTTACTTACAACAAAAGCGAAGCCAGTCACTTTACTGGCTACTATGAACCAATTCTTAACGGCTCTTTAAGTCGGCATAATGAATTCCAATATCCTATTTACGGTTTGCCCGATGATGTGATTTCCATTGATCTTGGTCTTTTTAGCCGAGATTTGAAGAATAAAAAAATTACCGGAAGATTAGAGGGCAATAAAATAATCCCATACTTTTCTAGAAAAGAGATTGAAGATGGAGCCCTCGCCAATCGGGGTCTAGAAATTATCTGGGTTGATAATCCCATCGATTTATTTTTTTTACACATTCAGGGATCTGGTCGGATTCTTTTGGCAGAAAGTAACAAAGAAGATAGGGTTAGTTTTTCTGGTAAAAATGGACATGAATATTTCGCTATTGGGAGGGAACTAGTAAAGATAGGTGCGATTGAAAAGAAACGCATTTCTCTTCAATCTATCACCAATTGGTTAGAACAAAATCCGGATAAAATTACTGATATTTTCAACAAAAACCCTTCGTATATTTTTTTTGTAATGGAGGATGTTGTTTCAAGAGGACCAAAAGGAGCTCAGGGCTCAGCCTTGTCACCCGGAAGAAGTTTAGCTATCGACAATAGTATTTTTAACTATGGTTATCCTTTTTGGATTTCTGTGAATGATAGAGAGAATAAAGGGAAGGAAATTTTAAAAGCTTTGGTTTTTGGACAGGATACTGGTTCTGCTATAAAGGGATCACTGAGAGCTGATATTTTTTTTGGTTCCGGACCAATGGCGAAAATCCAAGCTGGTACAATGAACAACTTTGGACAACTTTTTATTTTATTACCTAGATTCTGAATCAGTACTACTTGTTTATATTATGTCGAAGAAACATAGAGAAAATAAAGAGGATTTAGATTTTTGGTTACAGGCCATTAGTGACGTAACCCCGTTGCGGGATAAGAGGAGTATTGGAAAAAAGAAAATTACCTCTAGAAAAAATATTAAAAAATATCCAACAAAACCGAATCCCATCAAATTGAAGTATCAATTACACACCCCAAGAGCTTCTTCACAAAAAATTCAGCAGACCGCTAACCCTGTTCGTGGAAAAATTCCTGGATTAGATCGGCGCACTTCAGAAAATCTACGTAGAGGAAAAATTAAAATAGAAGGAGTTTTAGATTTGCATGGATATGATTATTATGATGCTAAAAATCTTGTAGAACAGTTTATTGAAGATTCATATTTTTCTAATAAAAAGTGCGTGTTGGTTATTACCGGAAAAGGAGATAGGGGATCTTTTGGAGAATCTCTGGGAATTCTAAAAAAATCCTTTCCAATTTGGATTAACGAAGAAAGTTTACAAAATATGGTTTTGAGTTTTTCTGTTGCTAGACCGAAAGATGGTGGAAGCGGTGCATTTTATGTTTTACTGAGACGAAAAAAATAAATTCTTAAAATCTTAAAATATTAACATCTTCTTAACATATTAAACGTTTTAAAAATAAATAAAATTATAAAAAAAATTGATTTAAATTTTTTTTTATTTTATAATATAAAATAGTATAAT
>CAYMIQ010000069.1:0-5354 GCA_964390605.1 uncultured Rickettsiales bacterium | reverse complement strand
AATCCAGCGGCAGAAGTGCAGATGGATATAGATATTTACCCACAACCTGCTTATCATTTAGTAGATTTTGCTAACTATTTTCCCCCAGTTGGAACCTATAGAAAATTTCCAGCTATCAATATGATAATGACAAGAGGTTGTCCGGGAAAATGTACGTTTTGTAATTCAGCAATGACAACCCTTAGGGCCTCGAGTCCGAAAAGAATTGTTGATCAGATCAATAACTTGTACCACAACTACGGAATCCGACAAATTATGTTTTATGACGACACGTTCACGGTCTTAAAAAAAGTATGCCTAGAATTCTGTGAGTTACTAGAAAAAGAAAAATTGGACCTCTCTTATGTTGCTTATGTGCGCGGCGATTGTTTTAGCCAAGAGTTGGCTGCTGCTATGAAAAGATCTGGTTGTCACCAAGTTTTGATGGGCATTGAAACTGGCAGTGCAGAGATTGCAAAAAAGATAGGTAAGCCCATTGAAAGGAAAAAATATAAAGATAGCGTTAGGATAGCTCATGACAATGGTTTGGAGGTTCGGGGATCATTTATAGTTGGAAATTTAGGAGAGACCCGAGAAACCATGGAGGAGACATTAAATTTTGCCATTGATCTGGATATAGACTTTATGCAACTGAATATTAGCACTCCTTATCCGGGAACAGCTTTGTATCAAGAGTTGGTTGCAAAGGGAATGCTTAGGCACAAGGATTGGAATCTCTATGGTCAGGAAGAAATAGTTTATGACCAATTAAATCTCACGGATCAGCAAATTCATAAATTTGTCACTTATGCTTATAGAAAATTTTACCTAAGGCCTATGCCCATGCTTAGGCTTCTCAAGAGAATAACTGTGCCTCGGTTAATACGTGATTATTTCTATGCTGCAAAACTCCTTCTTTTCTCTGGGCGTTATGTGAAAAAAAATGATAAATGGGGCTGTTGGTCTAACCTAAAAGAGGAAGATTTCTTTGATCGTGAAGTTGGGGGAGTTGAACATACAAGATTAACCTATGAGTTACGGCAGGAAAGATTTGTAGTTTAGCTGATTAGTTTCTATGTTTTGCCTTCGTTCTAGCATCTCTTTTGAGATCGAGAGTCATTAGGTTGAATGATACACTCCCATTTTCAATTCGACTTTGATCCAGAATCTTCGCTTTAAATCCTTCTGATTCTAGGGACGCCAGTGCAGTTTGTATTTCGTTCTGGTTGCTGTAAAGCACGGCAATTAGAAATTGCTCCGGAAGCCGTTGGAAGCGATCTGTCTTTGCTGGAAGGATTGAGAATGATGGAGTGCGAAGATAAGTATCGAAAAGCATTTCTTTTCGTAACATGATATAACCCCTAATCCCCAAGATTCCTCCATAGAGATCAGTCAGATTAATTTGCTGCTGGCAGTCCGCATCAGGATGCTTCAAGAGTGCGTTATTTTTATACCAAAGCAGAGGTTCTCTTAAGGGGATGTTGGTAACGAGTGTTTTCCTCACAGGCTCCGAGTTAAGATTATATGGTCGTAGCTTAAAAAAGACATCGATGATGGATTTATACTGATCTTTTCTGGTGCCGCATTTATTGCTCACATCATATGATTCTATTGCAATAGAAGCTGTCTGGGTGTTGGTTATGGACAGGAATCCGGAAAACGCTAAGCTTAGGACTATAACAGTTTTTAAAGCATGTCGTCGCATAAGCGTATTTGCCAGAAATACCATTACAAAGCAGATTATTATCCCTGCAATTAAGAGAATAGTTGTTTTTGACATTAAAAAAGTGTTTTTGAGATCGTTAAGAAATTCGATTTCCTGTCTCCTTATGAAGTCAAGATGTTGCCCTAAGACGTTCCAATAAAAAATTAAAGTACTGCAGAAAATCAACAGTATGGCTGCTTTAAGTCTGTTTATGATCGTAAGATTTGAGGGATTGGCAATATCTACAGAATTCAAGAGTAGGGCATACAAACCTGCCAAGGAGAGGAAGACGAAAGGAGACATCACCGCTAACATATGGTCGCTGGTCATCATACCATGACCCACGAAATGCAAAAAGAAACCAGCGAGCAGGCAAATCAACAGTGTGTATTGGGTCAGCGTTATACCACTGGCAAGTTGGTTTTTTTGTCCCTTAACGAGATTTGTGATCAGGAGAGCGATAGCTATGAAGCCCCCCAAGATTGGCAACACAATGCCCTTTGAGGATTGTAATAATGTGGCAAGTGGGTGCCAATAACCCAGATGGAATCCATAGCCTCCGGAAAACATTATTATTGGCTCTATAGTGGCCAGAAAAAATAAAAACGGACCACCAAGGAGGTAGCTAATCACGCAATAAAACAAGGTTGCCGCGACGGCGCCGGAGAAAAGATAGAGAATGCTAGGAATAATAGGATGGCGCAGATGTTGTTGATTCAAACAAAGATACCAGAAGGCGACAGCAGGGATGAGGGCGCCAAGATAAATTGACTGCAGCGCCGATGCCCACGTTGCCCCTGAGAGCACTAACCATAATTTCCATTTCCTACTTTGAGATGCGAACAACATAAACAGCATTGTCAGCAATATATTTAGCGCACCATCATGGGTGGTGTAGTCCCATTCGTATGATACAACGGCATGAAACTGACTGTAGGTTCCAAAAGCAACGCCAGCAATAAAGGCAACATGTTTATTAAATAATTTTTTAACAATTAAATAGAATGTTCCGAGCATCAGGCAGAACATTGATAGGTGCAAAACGTAGTGTGCCGTTACCGGGGAGAATAGTTTGTGTATGAGAAAACCTTTTATAATCCAGGAAATTCGGCTTGCTTTATAGTTCTCATACATTGATCCCCAGGTTACGCCAGTTAGAGGGTAATCATGGCCAGTTTCGAGAAAATATCTTTTAGCAATCCATGCGTCTGAAGGATAGCCGTAAGGGAACAGCCATTCTTGGTTCGCCGCTAGCAGGATGAATGGGATGGATAGAAGGAAAACAAGATTCCAATCAATCTTGTAGCGCGCGAAACTTGTTATTATAAATTGATGCATGGGGCCCAGTTGTTAAAAAAACATCCTAACTATTCTTGCTTTATAAATCTTTCACTTAGGTTCGAAATCCCCCAATTTAGCAGCCCCAGTCCTGAGTGCGTTGAGAGTTCTATACTTTTTATAAAATTCTGGTACATGGAAGCGTACAACTGTTGCTTTGAAAGATATCATACCAGAGCTAAAAGATTTTTTGTCCACAACTTCTATAGTAATTTCATTGGCAATCTCTCTAATAATTTCATCCCTAGTCAAGTACTCGTTGCTACCAGGCCCAGCGTGGTTCACCATATCCTCTACCACTTCTCGCGAGGTTATCCTGTCAAACTCTTCCTCAGTCAAATTTTCTTTGTGTATTCCCTTTAAAGTATTAAGGGCAATTTGGTGTTTTTTGTCATCATTGGAGAGTATCGCAATCATGTCCTTCTGGTAGATGTAAGTATAAACATTTGGGGGAAGCCTATTGAATAAATGACCACTATTATAGCTTGTAAAGGTTCCATCTCCGCCGTCTGTAATTGTGCTAAAATAACGTGCCCCAAAAATACCATGGTAAACCGACGTTACATTAACTTTTTCACCATAGGTCAATTTTTTGCATCGCTTTCCAAAGCTTGCTGAGTCAACTATTTCCTGTGCATACGCTACTCCTTTTTTTTCGCCTGCTTGATACCATATATTCAATCTATTGAAATGAGGGTCAAATTCCTTTAGGTAGTCGTAGACTTGGGCAATTACAATATGACTATCTTTAAAATGTTGGCATGGGTAATTTGCCTGATATTTGTAATGATGTCTATTAGACAGGCTGTTGAAGTAGATAAACATAAGAATACACAAGAACGCACCAAGCAAACGGACAGCATTTTTTGCCCATGAAGATCTGGCTTCTTTTTTTAGGGTCAAAAGGTTGGTTTTAACTTTTCGGGCCAAAGAGTGGATTTTCAATGATCTGACTTCTTTTTTTAGGGTCAAAAAATCGTTTTTCCATGATCTGACTTCTTTTTTTAGGGTCAAAAAATCGTTTTTCCATGATCTGACTTCTTCTTTAAGGTCCGCCTTGCATTCGTCAACGAAGTGATTAAAAATAATTTTTACTTTCTTCATTATTAAATTTATACCTCGTGCGATCAAAATTATTAAAATACTACCGACAACATAAACTGGTATTGATCGTAAAAGATTAGAGTGCTTATGAAGGCCGAAAGGGTAAACAACACAATGGTTATATGAATGTTTCGATTCTTCCAAAGATCTTGTATCACGATGCTGTATAGGCCAGCCATCGCAAGAAAAAGGAATGGAATAATGATGTAGACCATATGTGGGGAGTTTAATAAAATTTGGCCCCAAGCCTGCCAAAAGAGTTGAGCGAGATATGCTAATACATACACACCCATAAGGGCCAAACTGTTCATATAATTTTCATCCTTCTTTTTTCGGAAGAAAGCCATTGCAAAAAGAGAAATGATGAACATAGCATTGATTCCTTGAAGGTGCTCTAGACCTAATGCCGTTTTTACGCTAACCCAATAAGTCCCCCCGGGCGTTTCTTCTAGATATCTGCTTTCTGGTCCCCAATAAAGCGTGTGGTAAACTATTTCACACAAATAACAGAAACTATCTTGGGCAACATAGCTAATGATGCCAAGAGTACAGAACATGGCTATCGCTCCGACAGTGAACCATGCTAGGCTTGGTAGCAAAGCATGCTGACCATATCTCCGGTTCAGCAGATAATAGAGCAGTGCTAGCGCTGGAAAGAAATTGACATAAGTAAGCTGACTAAGCGAGGCAACAGAAAATGCCCCTGATAAAGAGAGCCACAGCTTATAGTTTCCCTTTTTTGTCGCCAGGACAGCAAACAATAAAGCTAGCATGAAATATCCCAGGGATGGATAATTTTGGTACATCATTTCGAAGGAAATGGGACCATGAAAAAATTTATAGCAAGATAGGGTAATTGCCGTGATGATCGCGACATGTTGATTGAGGATATTCTTGACGATCATGTACAGTCCAATGGTGGCCATATAAAAAAACGTGAAGGTAAATATGTAGTAGGCTGTTATAGGAGAAAATATTTGGTGCAAAGGGTAACCTACAGCAAAGACAGAGACCCTAGAAAATTTATAAGTTGCTTCCTTTCCGACGATGAAATCATTGAAGAAATCTTGGAACCAATTATAATTAATCCAGTTATCCGATGCAGAGGGAACTCCGAATAGCCAATCCTCATTTGCGATACTAAAGATAATGGGAATAGCGATCAAGATGAGGATGTTATAATCAGTATTTTTTATGTGCATTGCTTAATTAATTTTCTTGCGATTTT
>CAYMIQ010000068.1:0-5481 GCA_964390605.1 uncultured Rickettsiales bacterium | reverse complement strand
TTCTTTTAAATCCCCATGCTCCCTTGCAGCAGCTATAGCCTGCACGATTCTGGGCCTTTCTACGCTCTTGAGCTTTTGCAGTTCTTCTTGTAGCTTTTTCTCATTTTCAATCGTAATTGGGATCTTTTCCATTTCAAACACCAAAAATAAATTCCAAGGGCCGTGGGGGATTCGAACCCCCGACCTAGTGATTAAGAGTCACCCGCTCTACCAACTGAGCTAACGGCCCACACTTATTAAAACAAAAATATAGACTCAAAGTATTAAGGGTCAAGGTTTGAAATTTCTAGTAACCTTAAAAAAAGCACAAAGCCAATAGAATTGGGCTCCTACGGCCGCCAAAGGGAGAATAAGCCAAGGAATACCCAGTAAACTCAAAAACAATAAAATAAAACAAAAATCGAAGCGAAAGAGTTCTCTAAAAACAAATAGAGCCCTATCCCAAGTCTTTTCAAGTTGCGAAATATGGGTAATTTTTTCATCGCCACTCTGAGATCTCTTTTTTTTCAAAAAGCCCCTGAGATCCAACATCATTGCTATCAAAAAATTCATTGTCGAACCAATTGCCGCTGCAATGCCAAACCAAGCCCACAAGCGATCGTTTGTTGACTGGAAATAGGAAAGACCTAAAGCTAAAAAAACCGCTGTATGCACCAGCCAATCAGCAACATCATCCAGTCCTTTCCCGAGGGCGCTGGTCATCTCTTTGGCTCTGGCGACTTCTCCATCAACGCAATCTAGAATATAGTAGAGACACAACAACAGAGCGGCAGCCACATGTAAAAAGTAGTCAGTGGAAAATTTCGATATTGGATAAGAATCAGGGGCAAGAAAAAGGAATGCTGACAGAAGGCCAATAATTAAACCAATAATTGTAACCGTATTAGGAGTAATCCGAACACGAAGAAAAGCAGGCAGCAAAATACCAGAAAGATACCTTGTAATAGGAAAGTCAAACCTAGACATAGCTCACTACACCTCTCACCTTCTTAATATTCTCCCGTACGATATAATGTCAGCATCACGATGAATATGAGCAGACATAACAATTCCAAAACATGCCATCAAAGTAATTAAAGATGAACCTCCGTAAGACACAAATGGCAAGGGAACACCGACAATGGGCAGTATACCAGTTACCATAGCAATGTTCACAAAGAAATATAAAAAGAATGTAATGCAAACGCCCATAGCAATAATTCTACCAAAATGACTAGCGGATTTAATGGCGATTGAAAAACTGCAAACTAATATTATTAAATAAATCGCTAGTAATATCATGCCCCCTATGAAACCAAATTCTTCAGCAATCATCGTAAAGGCAAAGTCGGTTTGCGTCTCTGGGAGAAAATGTAGATGAGATTGAGTGCCCTCGAGAAATCCTTTTCCGGACAGACCACCCGAGCCCATTGCAATTTTTGATTGTGCAATTTGATAACCACTACCTAAAGGATCTTTGTCGGGATTGAAGAAGGCAATGATTCTTTCTTGCTGATAAGCATGTAAAAAATTCCACACGTAGGGAGCAGAAGCGATAGAGGCAAAAAATACAAGAACAAACTTCCAAACCTGAATACCTGATATAAAAAAGATCGAGATACCTATCAAAAGCAGAATTACTCCTGTACCTAAATCAGGTTGCAATAATATCGCAAGCACCGGCATAGTAAGAAGTACAATTGGCACAATAAGAAATAATGTTCTTTTTACCTCATCAAGCGATAATCCATGAAAATATCTGGCAAGTGCTAGCAATAGACCAAACTTCATCATTTCTGATGGTTGGATTCTGATGAATCCAAAGTCAACCCATCTCTTTGCCCCCATTCCACTGATCCCAAAAAGTTCCACAGAAAGTAAAACGAGAAAGAGAACAAGGTAAATCGCATAAGCGTTTCGAAACCAAAAATTTATATCAACAAGAGCAAAGGTAATCATAATACAAAAACCTACTGAAAACCTGATTGCCTGAGGCACGCTCCACGGATAAAAATCTCCACCAGCCGCTGAATATAGAGTTACAAAACCCAAGAATCCAGCGCAACATATAAAGAAGACCAGGGCCCAATGAATCCTTGAAATCTTTAGAAACAAATTATTACTTCTATTCGAGATTCTCATTCTTTTTATTCTTTCTAGAATACAATTTTTTAGAAGCAACAACCCTGCTTCTGTATTGGGTTAATTGGAGAAGCTTGGCTTCTTTGCTTTTGCGTTTTGGTGTAATATTTTTCTTTTTAACCATCTCACGTAAAATTACCTTTCTGTCATTACAGAGAAAACTAAGCAATATATTTTTTATTTCTTCTTTGAATCTCCATAAGGATATCTCGTGCAATTGGGGCAGCCTTTGTAGAACCGCTACCACCATGTTCCACAACCACTGAAACTACAAATTTAGGATCCTTGACAGGTGCATATCCAACAAAAAGTGCATGGTCTCTTTCTATCCATGGCTTTTCTTCTTTTTTATAATCGTCAGCACGCTCCCTTTCATAAATTCTCCTAACTTGAGAAGTACCAGTCTTACCACCCATTTCCATACCATACATGTTAATACGAGAACTATAAGCAGTACCTGCCGGATGATTGGTAACCTGATTCATGCCCTTGAGAATAATTTCCATTGATGAATCGGACACATCAACCTTAGGAAAAGTAATTTCACCGGCATCGTATGAAATTGATTTAGCGTCACGAACAATAGTCGGTTTTACAGAGTACCCTCCATTCACCATACGAGCAGCCATTACTGCTATCTGTAATGGTGTTGTTAAGACGTAGCCCTGTCCAATACCAGCAATCATTGTTTCCCCTAAATGCCAATTTTCATTTTTATTACTCTTCTTCCATTTTTTATCTGGGACTAATCCATGTGCCTCATTCTCTATTTCAATACCGGAAATATCACCTAAGCCAAACTTTCTCGCCATCTTCGCAATTGAATTTATTCCTGTGCGCCTCGCGATCTCATAAAAGAAAACATCACACGACTCACGCAAAGCTCTAGTCATGTTGACGCTGCCATGTCCATGTTTCCTCCAGCAATGAAATTTAGAATCACCCAACTCGATAAAGCCTTTGCAAAAAAATTCTGTCCTCGGTGTGATTACCTTCTTCTCTAAAGCAGCTAGTGCTGTCACCATTTTGAATGTCGATCCTGGATTATATTGACCAGCTGTAGACTTATCTACCAAAGGAGATTTACTATCTCCGATTAATTGACTCCACTCCTCCTGACTAAAGCCAGAAATAAATTTATTAGGATCAAATCCAGGAGAAGATGCGAGAGCAAGGACCTCTCCGGTCTTGCAGTTCATTAAAACCACTGTTGCGCTTTCTCCGTAAATTTTCTCTATGACATACCTCTGAATATCGATATCAAGTGTCACAAAAACATCTTTCCCTGCTACGGTTTCTTTTCTGTCTAGCTCTCTCACTAGTCTCCCGACAGAATCTACCTCAAGCTGACGGGATCCCGATTTGCCGCGTAATATGTCCTCATAAGATTGTTCTATACCCGTCTTGCCCAACCTTAAACCTGGGATTGAGAGCAGTGAGTTTGCTTGAAGATCTCTTGTCGAGGGCGGCGAAACATAACCAAAAATATGACCCGTCTTGTCTTTGTGGGGATAGAAGCGTCTCTCAATAACTTCAACAGAAACACCGGCAAGCTCAGGGGCATTAACAGAAACCTGTGCAGCATCGTTCCATGACAAATTATCTTTAATTAGAATTGGTATAAATCCAGGTGTTTTCTTAATCTCCTTTTCGATTCTTGTGAGTTCAAATGTACTCAAAGGGAGTATATAATTAAGATTTTCTAGAGTCCTATTGGTGTCTGGACACAATTCAGGGATAAGAACCAACTGATAAGAATTCTTGCTTGTAGCAACAGCGCCACCCCACCTATCTAAAATTTGTCCTCTGGGGGGGAGGACAACTCTCAAGTTGACTCGATTCTTGTCAGATAAAAATTTATAATGATCAGCGCGAATAACCTGTAGATAATACATCCTGGATATTAATGCAGAAACTAAAATACATTTTCCTCCCGCTATAAGTGCTGATCGACGATTAAAAGACTTCTGTAATATTTTTTTGTATTTCAAAGTAAATTCCTTCTTGCGAGAAAGTTACGTAGATGTATTAAAGACCAAATCAGAGGAGGCAGCAAAAAGAATGTAAAGATATATTGCAAAACAAAAGGCATTAAACTAAAGGGTGCGCTAGCTAAGAAAAAAGTAATAATTGTCTTTAATAAAAAGAACGCAAAACTCACTGCAGCCAGGGTCAAACATAATGCTACAAAACCCTGATTTACGAAAAAGCGTTGTTCTAATTCCAAAAGCATCCTTGCTAGTAAAAAGAGTCCTGCATTTAGCCCCAATATATCTGGATTAGATAATATATCCTGTAATAAGCCCAAGAAAAATAACGCATAGAATGGTAAGACGGTTGGAGCAAAAATTGACCAGTAACAGAGTGTAGGAAATGCAAGAAAAGGTGCGGTCGTTGAATAACCGGTAATTTGAATCGGCATTGATACGATGATAACAAAGAGCAAGACGGTTAATAATGGGGCACCTCTGAAAAATAATCGTTTAACCATCTTCTCGCCAGTAACTCAATAAAAACAATATTAGGGGTCTATAACTCCATTCAGTCCATAGTCTACGACCTGCACAAATCCAACATCTTCAACTCTAATATGGGGAACAATATGATAAATACCATCATAAAACCCAGCAACCCTTCCAACAGGAATACCGTAAGGAAAAACTCCACCATGACCAGAAGTGATAATTTCTTCACCAACTTTTATTTGTGCATTCTGTGGGGTGTAAAAAAGATAAGCCTTCTCAGAGTTATTACCAGCAAGTATTGCCTTGGTATTAGATGACTTGATAACGACGGGTATCCTAGAATTAAGATCAGTAACCAAGAGCACGGATGAAAAATTCTTACCGACTTTATCAATGCGACCGAGCAAACCTTGATTGCCTACCACGACGTTTCCATTAACTAACCCCTCATCCATGCCACCTTCAATCAGAGCACCCTGATAAAATGGACCATTCGACACTGCTATTATGCGACTGGTAATAAAAACCTTACTATCAACTCGCGGAAAATTGAGTAGTAACCGTAGCTCTTTATTCTCGTGCTGCAAAGTCGCCGCAGCATCTCTCCATTTCTGTAGTGTCAAATTTTCTTCCATAAGAAGTCTATTTTCTTTCGCAACATTGAGATGTAGTGCAATATTATCCATAGTAACATGAAAACTACTTACAGGTTTCGAGATTACACTCAGAACAGGCGCCAACGATTCATAAAAGAGGAATTTCGCGTTAATAAAAGAGGAAGGGTAGATTTTACCAACAAACAACAAAACAACAGAAATAGTAAAGAAGGTCAAAAAACTAAATCTATTAAAGTAATTCCTCGGTAAGGTTACTGCTCTCTGTAGAAAATCAATAC
>CAYMIQ010000067.1:0-5822 GCA_964390605.1 uncultured Rickettsiales bacterium | reverse complement strand
TTTTACTCTTCCTGCTACGACTTCCTAGCTTATGACCTTGCGGTATGTATTAATGCATGGTGTTTTGAAAAAAATGGAAAGTTTAACAAAAAAAAATCACGCGCACTATTAAAAGGTTACAACAAAATAAGAAGACTTCGAAAAGATGAACTCAGCGCTCTCCCTACACTAACCAGAGGAGCGGCTTTAAGGTTTTTACTGACAAGATTATATGACTGGTCGAGATATAATAAAAAAAGTCTAGTTAAGCCAAAGAACCCATCAGAGTTTGTCAATAAATTGAGATTTCATCAAAAAATAGAAAATTTAGATATCTATAAAACTGTTTAGTGAGAAATGATAATCAACAAAAAAAATCCAGACAAGATACAGGTTGAAATATTTACCGATGGTGCATGCTATGGAAATCCAGGCCCTGGTGGATGGGGTGCGCAAATCAGATTAGGGAAGGATGTAAAAGAAATTTATGGAGGAGAGAAGGATACTACGAATAATAGAATGGAATTACTTGCGGCCATAAAAGGTCTAGAGCAATTAGAAAAATCATCGAAAGTGAAAATATTCACGGATAGCCAATATCTCAAAAATGGCATAACAGAGTGGATACACTCTTGGAAGGTGAATCAATGGAAGGGAGCAAACAAAAAAATAATAAAAAACGTAGATCTTTGGAAGAAACTAGACAGCGTTATAGAGAGTCACACTATTGAATGGGAATGGGTAAGAGGTCATTCCGGGAATCCAGGTAATGAACGGGCCGACCAATTAGCACAAAAAGGAATACAAGAAATCGATAATTAAAGAGACTCAAGCATTTTTTGAGCAGAGCTTACCGTATAGCCCCCGCCTTTCTCATCATGCAGGATCTTCACAATGCCATTATCAACTAACATAGAATAACGAGATGACCTGACGCCCAAACCAGGATCCGACAAATCAAGAGTCATTCCAACTGCTTTGGTAAAAGATCCATCCCAATCAGCAAGCATCAAAATCTTATCATTCACGCTACTATCATCAGCCCAAGCCTTCATGACAAATGGATCATTGACTGATATACAGGCAATTGCATCGATTCCCTTCTCCTTAATCTGGTCATGCAGTTCAATAAAACCAGGTAAGTGTTGCTCTGAGCAAGTAGGTGTAAAAGAACCGGGGACAGCAAAAAGAACAACCTTCTTATTGGTAAATATATCGTCAAAGGCTAATTCCTTAACGTCACCTTCCGCTAATACTTTAAAAGATAAAGATGGTAACTTGTCGCCAATTTTGATTGCCATAATGAACCCTCCTATTAAACGCAACAACGACTAAAACTATATCAGACTTTCGCAAAAATAAACCGTATTTTTATATTTAATTAGATGCTTTTTCCACAGCTGATAAAACTGATCTTTGCGTAAGAATCTCTGGCAAAACTATACCGTTAGGAAAACTGGGGCCATAGACAATATTAAATGGTATTCCACTTCTTTGAAACTTTGATAAATATTCTACAATAGTTACATCAGGTAAAGTCCAATCAGCTTCCTGACCGATAATTTTACTTGAAGAAAGTAGTTCAAAAACAGCCCCCCTGTCTAAAACTAAATTTTTATTAATTTTACACGTAATACACCAATCGGCAGTTATATTAACTAAAACTACGTTACCTGAATTAACTAAATCCACAATCTGCTTTTCATTAAAAGATTTCCAAAGCATTTTTTCATCTTTGACTTTTTCTGGAATAATGCTGGCCCCATAACTAAAAATTATCAGAATAGTTAGAAAGAGTATTGCGGACGAATATTTTCTTAGGGGTTCAAGAAAATAATCAAATTTTTTAGCCAGGAAAAATAGGAAGAAACAAAAAAGTAACAGCAATGTTATCGCAAGATCTTTTGGTGACACTTGGCTTGATAAAATTGACAAGAGCCAAATCACCGTAACAAGCAATAATAATCCCAAAAATATTTTAACGGTGTGTATCCATTTTCCTGGTTTTGGCAATAGATAAATAACGTTGGGAAATGAAGAGAGGGCTAAATAAGGTAATGAGAAACCAAAACCCAAAGAAAGGAATACCAAGAATATTTCTTGAGTCCCGGTAGTCAGAGCAAAGCCAGTAGCAGTGCCAACAAATGGGGCTGTACATGGAGTTGCTAAAAGAGTTAATAGTGATCCACTAAAAAAATTGTAGGAAAAACTATTTTGATAATTCTGATTTTTAAATTTAAAAATATTCATATTAACCATTCGAAGGAATGATGGTGTAGAAAATTCGAAGAACCCCCAAAAATTACAGCAAAAAAGCAAGAGAATTACTGACATAAATACTAAAAAGAATGGATGCTGAAACTGGAATCCCCAACCAACCATGTGACCAAATGATCTCAAAGCAGCAACAAGAATTGCCAATACAAAAAATGAGAACCATATGCCTATAGCGGTATTAAAAAAATTTTTTCTAATAGTTTTTCCACTTGATCCGGACTGCAAAAAACCTATCGCCTTAAAAGAAAGAACAGGAAGTACGCATGGCATTAAATTTAGTATAAAACCGCCCAACACTGAAAGTAATAGAATAGTCAAAATATCTATCTGCCCAAAATAAGAAGTAACAACTTCTACAGAATTAAACTTCTTTTCTAATGCCCTCTGCCCATCAACCAAGGTGACGATGAGGGGAAAGTGATTTATAATATCATCAAAATTTTCACCTAAGGTGAACTCATACGTTGATAAATATTTGTTTTTTAATAATATTTTTGGTGGCCCAGAATTCAAATCACTTGCAAACTCTAGGAAAACGTCAGGATCAATAAAGGGATCATTGGATCTTGCTTCAATTGTTAGCTTTTTTCTATCATCATAAAACTTTATTGGTCCTACTTTAATGTTTGTTAATTCCTCGGGCTTGGGAACTTTAAGCAAATATTCATCAATGAGGTCACTATTTTTAGTTTTCTTAGCGCTGCCAGCCGGAAGAAGTAAAGTAATAACTTCAGATTTCGGTATACATAAATCCTTACACACCAAATAGTCTACTACAAAATTAATCTCTAGATTAGAGCGGTAGTTGTGAGGCAAAATATAAAAAGGAAGAACTACTTGATTTTCATAGCCGATTGTCTCCAGCCCGTAACTAAAGTACCTCTCAGGGGCAGGCCATGCAATCTCAAGTGACTTGATATTCCTAGACCCAGACCAATCAATCTCAACTCCATACCCAGCATCCCCTGCGAAACGCCAGTAAGTTTTCCAGCCTGGTTGAATTAAAAAATGCAATCCAAAAATACTTCTTTCTTCTCTGTCAACTGCTGTCTTGTAACTAATAATCTCCAATGATGCACCCTCATCGCCTTGGCTGATATCATGTATTTCCCCATCATGGGAGAAAGTCTTTTGCAAGGAAAAGACAAGGACGAGAAAGATAATTAGAGATATAAATTTAAGGTTCATTTTTAAACTTGATTTTGGTTTTGGGTTTTGCAAACTAAGTATATACATAATATTTTTTAATTTTGATATTTTTTTATGCCCAAAATAACTGATAAAATACCATCGAACCTCAGCAATCAATTTTTAATCGCAATGCCACAAATGAATGATCCTAGGTTCGAAAAATCCTTGATTTACATAATTGAACATTCCAAGAATGGGGCTATGGGAATAATTCTCAATCAGCCTGTGCAATTTTTATCATTCGATAGTTTGCTAAAACAACTTGGAATAACCCGCAAAGGGTTGAATAGTTCAGTAAATATTCATTTTGGGGGACCTGTTGGAACTGCACATGGCTTTGTCTTACATAGCCCAGACTACAATAAAAAAGCCACATTGAAATTAAATTCTGGAATTTCACTCACTGCAACATTAGAAATTATCAGGGATATGGCCGAAAATAAGGGGCCAAAAAGTTCTCTCCTTGCCCTTGGATATGCTGGATGGGAATCAGGACAATTGGAAGATGAGATTAGATCAAATGGTTGGCTACACTGTCCAGCAGATAATAATATAATCTTTGATACAAATAACGCAGATAAGTGGCTGACTTCGATTAAAAGGTTAGGGTTTGACCCTTTAATGCTATCCAACAATTCTGGGAATGCGTAAACTACTTTGAACTGGGCCTACAATTGCTAGTGTTGATTTGCTTTTCATTAAAAAATCAACAACCTTCTTAAGATGACTTTTGTCGACACTATCCACCTTATTAACAATATCAGTCGTAGAAATAGGCTTGCCGTAAACGAGTAGTTGCTGAGCAACCTTCTCGCATCTTGAAGCATTGCTTTCCATTGACATTAGTATGTTAGACCTAATTTGAGCCTTTGAACGAGCAATTTCTTCCTCAGTTACGTCCTTTTCTAAGGAGATAATTTCATCTCTAATAACTGGCAGCAATTCTTTCAGCTTATTGCTCCCGGTACCACTGTAGATTCCAAAAAGACCACTATCCCTATAAGTAGATTTAAAACTGTAAATACTGTAAGCAAGACCTCTTTTCTCCCGAATCTCTTGAAATAAGCGTGATGACATACCGCCGCCAAGGATGCTAGAAAAAACCATAAGTGGATAATGAAGTGGATGACTATATGGCACACCCTGAAATCCATAAACAATGTGCACTTGCTCAAGATCCCTCTTGTTAATAAACTCTCCACCTGAATATTTTGCTGGTTCAGGATCTTTGATATTATTTTTTGGGAACCTAGAGAACGCTTTGCTTGCAAGATCAAAGAAGTGTTGATGCTCAATATTTCCTGCGGCAGCAACAATAATTCTTGGACTAACATAATTATTATTCATGTAATCAACGATCTTTTGACGTGACATATTTTTAATCAAATTAGTTGTTCCTAATATTGGCCAACCCATAGGCTGCGAAGGAAACGCTTGATTTTGGAAATAATCAAAAATTATATCATCGGGGCTATCATATGACCGTCCAATCTCCTGCAAAATCACACTTCTTTCACGTTCTAACTCAGTTTTGTCAAAAATCGAATCTTGTAGTATGTCAGCAAGGATTTCTACTGCTAAAGGAACATCTTCTTTTAGAATCTTAATGTGGTAGGCTGTTGTTTCTCTAGAGGTGCAAGCATTAACAAAACCGCCAACTTTTTCAATTTCTTCAGCTATATTTTTTGCACTACGAGTGGCGGTTCCTTTAAAGGCCATGTGTTCAAGAAAATGTGCCACACCATTAATATCTTGACTCTCATTTCTTGCTCCAACCCCGACCCAAACACCCACAAATACAGAATCTACCTCCTTCATGGTATCTGTTACGATTCTCAGACCTTGATTTAAAGAAGAAACTTCAACTGTCATATTACTTTCTAGTGCTACTTTGGTTACTAATATAATCTTTTACTAATGCAAAATCGTTAGGCAAAACATTGTATCTTTCTTTACGTCTGAAAGAAGAAAGCAAATTTTTTGGTAATCGAGTTTTTATGTTCATGGCCTTTTCAACCGCTTGCGGAAACTTCGATGGATCGGCTGTGGCCAGCGTAACAATTGGAACAGAACTGCTCTTGTTAGCCTGGGTAGCAGAATAAAATCCTATGGAACTGTGAGGATCAATAACACGACCCGTATTATCATAAACTTTCTTTATATTTCTCAATGTACCTCGGTCGTCTAATTTGTAGGCTTCAAAAATTTCCTGAATTCTCAACAAGTTATTTCTTGAAACTTTCAATTTACCATGTGCGCGGAATGATTCTAAATTCTCAGCCGTTTTTATCCCGGATCTATTGAAAATGTCAAATAAGTATCTTTCCAAATTACTGGAAATTTGTATATCCATGCTTGGTGACAAAGTGGCAATA
>CAYMIQ010000066.1:0-5956 GCA_964390605.1 uncultured Rickettsiales bacterium | reverse complement strand
TTGTGGTCTGTATTTATTTTTCTTTCATTTTCATGAAATACTTCTTCATGAATTTTCTCACCCGGCCTGACTCCTATAATTTTTATTTTCATTTGTTTATTTGGGACTAGGCCGGCAAGTCTAATCATTTGATTCGCTAGGTCGATAATTTTTACTGGTTTACCCATATTTAAAGCAAAAATACTCCCATAGGCTAGCTTTTTTCGATCACTACCGTAAGCAGATGCCTGGAGAACAAGCTGTACAGCTTCTTTTGCCGTCATGAAGTATCTGGTCATTTCTTTGTCCGTAATGGTGAGGGGCCCCCCCTCCTGTAATTGTCTCTGGAAAAGAGGTATGACGGAACCTGCGGAACCCAAAACGTTACCAAATCTTACAATAACAAACTGGGTGGCATTAGGATTAGTTTTTCTATTGATATCTAAGGATTGGCAATAACATTCAGACAATCTTTTAGTTCCTCCCATAATATTTGTTGGGTTTACGGCTTTATCAGTAGAAATCTGCACCATAACTTTTACTTGAGTTTTTTCGCAAGCGTCTGCAATATTTTTAGTTCCCATTACGTTGGTTAAAATTCCTTCTCCAGGATTCATTTCCACAATCGGAACGTGCTTAAGTGCAGCGGCATGAAAAACAATGTCTGGATTGGTATTTTTAAATATGGCTTCTACTTTGTTTTGATCTCTTATGTCCAGTATGTATGATTCATGGTTAATATTTGGTTTCTTTTCGATCAAATACTGATTAATTTCATATAATAGGTTTTCACTGATATCGGCTAAAATTAATTTTGACGGATTTAATTGACAAATTTGACGAACAATTTCCGAGCCAATACTGCCTCCAGCCCCGGTGATCAAGATATTCTTTTTTTCGATCATTGATTTAATATTTTTGATATTCAGAGTAGTTTGTGTTCTACCCAAAAGATCGACAATATCAATAGCGATGGGTCCTATCTCATCCTTTTCTGAAATCCCACTTTTTAGATTCATTCGATTTGGAATTCTGGACAAAGTCATGCCAAATTTTTCAGCAACACTAAGTAGCTCTTGTAGCTTGTCTGCGCTCAAATCATCAGCAACGACGATTCTTTGTGGACAATTGTTTTTTTCTTTTAGCTTTTCTAGAATTTCATGAAGGTTAGAAAATTCACCTATAACTTCAACGTTGTGGATTTTTTGTCCGATATTAGATTTATTAACTCCGACAATACCAACAACCTTGTAATTAGGTACAGGTGTATTGTTTAGTTCTCGTATAAACAGTTCACTTTTATTTCCAGTTCCAAGTAATATAATTGGGACTAGTCTTGAGTCATCTCTAGCAAAGACGTATTTGAACTCTCTATCCTTAAAGATTCGATAAATAAATCTTGGCCCCCCCAGTAGGATAATTAATACAAACCAATTAATAAAAGGGAGGCTTCTGGGGATCGTGTCCAGTCGGGTTAAAGTGAACATCAGGAAGGTAAAAATAAAAATAGCCATGGTTGTTGTTTTAAAAATAGTGGTCATATCATTTAGAGATGCAAAGCGCCAAATCCCCTTATATAGATCTGACCGTAAAAAAATTGCTGCACAAACAATCATGAAAATCGGAAGGCTCGGGAACAATATTCCTCGTTCTTCTACAACTTGGTCCAAGCCTTTAAAGAAAATTTCTTCTTGCAGTCTTAGGAAGCAGCTAATCAAGAAAGATAGCCCAGCCATGAGAAGATCATGAATGAAAGCTAATCGAGTTTGTTTAGAGATGAAAAATCGCAATGTTCTTTAACCTGTTATTTCGGCATAACACTCTAGCATACTTATTATTAATTAACATTTCTTCCTCTTAAAAACATCAGAAGAAAAGCAACGACCAAAAATGCAATCAAAATGGTTATTATATTTCCAATAATTGTTTCCTGAAAAGTCGAGATTACGGCTATTGTAATTAATATTATGTTAGTGAAAAGAATATAGGAGCAGACTCTTGAGTGATTCATTCCGGATCTTACTGCAAGCTGATAATAGTGTTCAGAGTGAGCTTGCCAAAATTTTTTTCCATCTATCAATCTTTTGATTAGTGTGCTGGTAGAGTCGCTTAAATAGTATAGGGGTAGTACTATCGCGGGTATCCAAAAACCTTTTACCGCTAACTCCAATAATAACCATCCCAAAAAGAAGCCTAATGGAATACTGCCGACATCACCTAAAAATATTCTTGCAGGCTGCCAATTCCACAAGAGGAATCCTAGACTCGCGCCAAGAATTAACATACTGAAACTTCCAAGTTCCCATGTAATAGTTTCTGGAAAAATCAGCCCAATTACCAAGATTCCTGCAGTTATAGAAACTGTTTGTATTCCAGAGATTCCATCAACTCCATCCATAAAATTGAAGAGATTGATAAACCAAACCCACAATAAAAAGGTCAAGATAGTGTCTATAACATCTGGCAACATTCCTTGGAAAACTAGGAACTCAGGATTACTATCTTTTATAAAAAAAAGACAAATTCCAACCGCAAAACATTGTACAACCAAACGTAAGATTCTTGGGATACCACGGATGTCATCTATAAAGGAGACCAAGGCTAAAATTAAAGCAAATACGAAGACAGAGACTGCTTCTTGTGACCATTGGTAGTGTTCAGCGATCAAATTTTGTAACCATATCATTAAAGCAAACGTAGCGATTATAGCAATTCCACCCCCAACAGGTATTGGGACTTTGTGATTGCTCCTTTCATTAGGATGGTCAAGGATCTTGATCTTGGTTAAAAACTTAATCAACAAATATGTGAATGACCAAGAAATAAAGGCTATTAATAATATTGCCATAAATATAATGGCCCAAGATGATGATAAAGATGCTTCTTCCATAAAGTATTCTTTTTATCGAAAAGAGATTCGTGTTAAGTTCTACCCTTTATACAATTTTATAACTTTTATTTGGAAAATAATTGAAAATTTCTGTAATCGGATTGGGTTATGTGGGACTTCCCTTGGCTATGGCTTTAGCTAGACATTATCCTGTTGTTGGTTTTGATAAGAGCACCAAACGCATTGCTGAGTTGCAAAAAGGTAAAGACGTTAATGGGGAGGTAGATCGTAAAGATTTTAAGAAAAAAAGAATTATTTTTTCTTCTAGCGAAGAATTATTAGAAGAAAGTCAGATTTATATTATTACTGTGCCTACACCGGTTAACAAGAAAAGGGAGCCGGATTTATTTTTATTAGAAAATGCTTGTAGAGTTGTTGGCAAACAAATTAGAAAAAAAAATATTATTGTTATTGAGAGCACTGTATATC
Source organism: uncultured Rickettsiales bacterium (assembly GCA_964390605.1). Classification (GTDB taxonomy): domain Bacteria; phylum Pseudomonadota; class Alphaproteobacteria; order UBA8558; family UBA8558; genus UBA8558. The sequence continues at coordinate 2,658 of CAYMIQ010000066.1, read as the reverse complement.
CCGGTGTCACAGAAAAAATTTGTGGACCCATCCTAGAGAAGGTTTCAGGACTTGTTTGTGGAAAAGATTTTTTTATTGGTTATTCTCCTGAAAGAATCAATCCGGGCGATAAAAAGCATAAACTAGAGAAAGTTACCAAAGTTATTTCAGGACAAAACAGTTTTGTGTCAAAAAAACTAAAAACCATTTATGGGAAAATTGTATCAGGAAAAATTTTTTTAGCTAAGGATATAAAAACTGCCGAAGCGGCAAAAGTTATCGAGAATGCTCAGCGAGATATTAATATCTCCTTTATTAACGAAATTACAAAGATTTTCAGTCGATTAAATATTTCTGTTTACGATGTTTTGGAGACTGCGAAAACTAAATGGAACTTTCTTGACTTTAAACCAGGATTAGTAGGTGGGCATTGTATTGGAGTAGATCCTTTCTATCTTGCCTATATTGCGAAACAAAAAAAGTTTCATCCCGAAGTCATTTTAGCTGGAAGAAAGATAAATGATACGATGGGATTCTTTTTTGCTGATAATATTTATATAAAAGCTAGAAATATTCTTAATAAGAAAAAATTAAGAATTTTGATTTTAGGTTTTACTTTTAAGGAGAACATCAAAGATTTAAGGAATACAAGAGTCATCGATATTGTCAGAAGATTAAAAAAACTCGGTAACCAGGTGGAGGTCCATGATTATATGGCAGATCCATCAATTGCATATCGTGATTATCATATTCGGATAAAAGATGGACCACTTAACCACCGGATAGCAAAAAAATTTGATTGTGTAATTGGTGCAGTTGAGCACGATCTTTATAAAAAGATTACATGGAAACGTTTATCCGTAATTTTGAAAAGAAATTCTGTTATTTTTGATTTAAAGGGAATGTGGAAAAGTCTAAAGATTCCGAGAAAGATTCAGAAGATTACTCTATAGTCATCCGCTAATGTATTATTGGTGAGGTTTATTACTTAATTTAGTTATTTTCCAGTGAAGAGTATTATTTTCTTTTAATTCAGAATTTATTTTTCGAGTTATAACGATTTGATCAGTCTTTTGCTTTTCTTTTTTTCCGAGATATATACTTTTTTCTAATTGAATTGGACCTTCATCAATTTCAAAGCGCCATCCGTTACGAGACAATAATGTTAATAGTACAGAACGTTGGTTACCAAGTTTAAGTGCCTTTACTTCTGGATGTAAATGAAAATGCAACTTTACGCTTAACTCTTTTCCCTCCCCACCTCTTCTTTCTTGGAAGATTAGAGTATCTTTCCCAATAAGGGTTTCCCCATTATTTGTTAACGTTATATGTCTATTGTGAATAATACCAAATTTTTCAAGATACCCATCGTGCTGACATGAAATTGTTGTAAAATTCTTTTGATCATTTCTAAAATTTTTTACTTTAGCAATTCGATTACCCAAAGAACCATTTGGTCGCATGGCACTAGAGTTTGTATTTTCTAGACACAATGTGGAGTGCGCAGCAGTTGATCTTTGTGCAAGGCCCCATTTTTTGTTCATGCTTCCAAACGAACCACAATTTGTGATAATTTTTTCTTTTCCATGACTCATTTCAAAACTTAAGGAACCAGCATGTGGAATGGCGCCTACAGTCCCCTTAGTCGGAGTCCCAACATCGAGTATAAATGCAGTTTTGTTTTTATCAATTTTTTCAAATCCGAAACTTTTAGCAGAAAATATTTTTTTATTAAGAGCGCTTGATCTTGCAGAAATCATTTCTATGAGGGCCTCATCACCTTCGTTCGATGCATTAAATAGCGATAATCTTCCATTACTATGTCGCACAAGAGATACAATGGGCGCCATTTTATTAATGGTTGTTTGTAATATTTTAGGGATTTTCAAGTTAGCGGCTGTAATAGATGCCCTAATGTCTATCAGATCTTTTAAAACTAATATATGGATGGATGGATTTCGATCTAAATGTCCACCATCTGTTAAAATTTGTTTTTTTATTTCCTTTTCTAAGCAATTCATTCCTTTTTTTAGATAATTTTTTGATTCTTCAAGACATATCCCAGCGTAAATAAGTCCTTTCGCAGCAGTAATTTTACTAGATCCAGATGGCTGAAAATCAATTACGCGATACAGATGTCGAATTTGCTTCATGATATTTGTAAAAAATATAGATTTAAATTCTTCATTGGCGCTTGAACAAAAGAAATTAAACCTTCCAAACAAGTTAACTATTCTTCTTGCAATTAATTCGCTACTCCATGCAAAATACTTCCAATGGTTATTATTTTTTATCCATGAGAGTACTAGTTTACGCGCAACTTCTCGGGATTTATCTGAACCGATCGAATGTAAATTATTTATCCAATCAAAACTGTGAACTTCATAATATGCATGAAGGTCATTATTCTTCTCAAAATTTGCTGTAATTTTTTTTTTACAATATTTCAAAAAAAGTTGAGAATCATTCTTTAATATCTTTTCTCCTGCATTGGTATTGCCTGGCCACGGACATGGAGGAATTATTTTTAGATTTCGTTGCGTTTTTCCTAATAAGGTCAGCGAATATAGTGGATTTGCAAAGAGAAGCTTTGAAAAAAATTTGTAAGTTTTTTCTTTGTGCATATAATTCACAAGAGAAGGTATTAATTTGATTTGGATGTATATTAATGAAAAAAAT
>CAYMIQ010000065.1:0-5994 GCA_964390605.1 uncultured Rickettsiales bacterium | reverse complement strand
TATTCCATTACTATCCAAGTCATTTGTTGTAACATTCTGCATTTCATTTGAGATAATTTTGCCGTTGATTCTTGCACCACTTCCTCTTATCAATCTCCTCGATTCTCCTGAACTTTGGCAAAGCTTTAATTCTTTTAGACTAAATAATTGAAAAGCAGGCATGCCTTGATCGAGTTGTTTTTGTTGAATATATTTTGTTGGCAACATCGATCCTGAGCCGCCTTGCTCGAATGTACTTTGCGCAGTTTTGAGAGCCTCTTCGGCATTCTTTTTTCCGTGACACAATTTAGTTGCCTCAAATGCCAGAACTTTTTTTGCTTCATCAATTTCGGCACTCTTTAGTTTCTTCAGATTATTGATTTTTTCTACTGGCAAATCAGTGAATAGCTTCAAAAAAGTTACCACATCATTATCGTGGCTATTTCTCCAAAATTGCCAATAGTCATATGGGGAAGTAAGTTTTTCGTCTAGCCATACGGCGCCTTCTTCAGTTTTGCCCATTTTTGTACCTTTAGATGTTGTAATGAGGGGTGTGGTTAAACCATAAAGAGTCTTGCCTAGGGTACGCCGCGCCAACTCTACTCCCGACACAATATTTCCCCATTGATCGGACCCTCCCATTTGTAAGTTACATTTATATTCTTTTGCTAATTGTAAGAAATCATAGGCCTGCAATACCATGTAATTGAATTCTAGAAAACTTAAGGGTTGTTCACGGTCGAGACGTGTCTTTACCGAATCAAAAGTAAGCATACGGTTAATCGAAAAATGTTTTCCAAAGTCGCGCAGGAAGGGTATGTATGTTAACTTATCTAGCCAAGTAGCATTATCGATTATCATTGCTCCATTTTTCCCTTTTCCGAAGTCTAGAAATTTTTGGAAGACTCTCTTTAGTGCGGAGAAATTTTCTTTGATTTTTTTGTCGCTTAGTAATTTTCTTGAGGTATCTTTTCCTGAGGGGTCGCCAATCTTTGTTGTTCCACCTCCTAAAATTATAATTGGCTTGTGACCTTGACGTTGAAATATTCTAAGGATCATAATGGGAAGTAAACTTCCAACATGTAGGCTGTTAGCTGTGCAATCGAACCCAATATATCCACTCATGCCTTTGTTTTTTGCAATTAATTTATCAAGTCCATCTCGATCTGTGCATTGGTGAACAAATCCTCGGTCGGAAACTTCTTGCATAAATGGTGATAGAAATTTTTTTGTCATTCTTTATTTTGCTAAGATCTTTATCATATTAATTTTTTGCTTAAATTGTAATGGAAACGTGAAATAAATATGATTTTAGATTATGGAATAATATGCACTTTAAACAAAAACCTCGAATGAAACAATCTTACCTAGCCTTGGGATTAATGAGCGGAACATCTTGTGATGGAATCGATATTTCTTTGATCAGAACAGATGGTGATAAAAAAGTGCAAGCTGTTGCATTTGAAACATTTCCGTATCGGAGTGGTTTTCAGTCTTTGCTTAGAGCATGCGCTAGCGCTAAAAGAAGACAGGATCCACATTTCATTGATTACTGTGAAAAGAGACTAACATTCTTACATATTGAAGCTGTAAAAAAATTTTTGCAATCCAGAAAAGTTAAATCAAGCAACATAGATTTGGTTGGATTTCATGGGCACACCATTGCCCACGGTGTTTGCGGAAAACACTTTAGTCACCAAATCGGTAATGGTTCATTGCTAGCCAAAAAACTGGGTATTGATGTCATTAATGATTTTCGTAGTAATGATATAGCGAAAGGGGGCCAGGGTGCACCATTAGCCCCTATATTTCATACGGCCATAATTGGTAAAAGATCAGACCCTAGTGTTTTTGTCAACGTTGGAGGAATTTCGAATGTTACCTGGATTGATTCTAATAGAGAATGTTTTCTTGGGTTTGATGCTGGCCCTGGCAATACTCTTTTAGATCGCTTGATACAGAAATTTACGGGAGAGTTGTTTGATCGTAATGGTGGATATGCAGCTATGGGGCGTGTTCAACAAAGTCACTTGAGGCAATTCCTCTCGAAAAGACATTTCCGCAGAAAACCCCCAAAGTCATTTGATGTCTTCGATTTTAATTTTGATGAATTACTAAGGTTATCGATAGAGGATGGGGCGGCAACTTTGACCGCGATTACAGCCCATGCAATCTTTATGGCACAGGATTATTTCCCCAAAAAAGCACGTCACTGGCTTATTTGTGGCGGAGGCAGAAAAAATAAATCCCTTCTTTCTATGCTGAGAGGCCTTGTAGAGGCAGATTCAAAGGCTAATATGAGTGTGTCGACTGTAGAAAAAATTGGCTGGGATGGTGACGCGATAGAATCTCAGGCATTTGCATACCTAGCTGTCAGATCCGCTAAGGGGCTACCACTGACCTTTCCATTAACAACTGGTGTTTCCAAGCCAACAAAAGGAGGCGTTTTTCATTCTAAGGATTAATCTTATTCCTCAATGGACGCTACATAATCAATATATTCCCCGACCTTCTTACAGAGCGCACTTTCCTTGTTGCGAAAAAAATGATCAGCATTATTGATTTTGGCAAATTCTACCTCAATTGGCCGATTGTTTGAAATCTTCTTAGCCAGACTAGAAACAGAATCTTTAGTCACTTCCGTATCTTTGCTTCCAAGAACCATAATTCCTGAAGTTGGACAGGGAGCCAGAAAGGAAAAATCATATTTACCTGCCGGAGGTGCAATAGAGACGAATCTTGTGATTTCCGGTCTTCGCATGAGTAATTGCATCCCGATCCATGCTCCGAAAGATAGCCCACAGATCCAACATTCGGTTGCCCCTGTATTCAGAGATTGTACCCAGTCCAGGACTGATGCCGCATCACACAATTCTCCTTCTTGACCATCATGCTGCCCCTGCGAATTACCAATTCCCCTGAAATTGAAACGTGCGGTCGAGAATTGTTTCTCGACAAATAAATTAAATAGGGAAATCATAGGCTTATTATTCATATTCCCACCAAACTCTGGATGGGGATGAAGCAATAATGCAACTCCGTTTGCATTGTTGATTTGTTGATATTTCCCCTCAAGTCTGCCCTCAGGGCCTGGAATAATTACTGATGCCATGGTTATTTTTGACCTAAGTTATTGAAAAAAAGATAATTTCTAGTTATACTCATAATACTTGACTAAAATACTCAGTTACTTTATTAGTTACACCGCAATAGCCGATTAGAATAGCAGGTTATGCAGTATGAAAAGTAATTTTTGTTGAAGTTTATAAGATTTTTGTGAAGAAATGTTAAGTAAAATTCGTGAAGACATAAAAGTTGTATTAGAAAGAGATCCTGCCTCGAGATCTGCTTTTGAAGTTATATTTACGGCTCCTGGGTTTCACGCTGTCCAGATTTACCGCTTTGCTCATTTTCTTTGGAAGATTAAGTTACATTTTTTTGGAAAAGTTTTTTCTATGATTGGTCGTTTTTTGACTGGCATTGAGATTCATCCCGGAGCTAAAATTGGAAGGCACTTTTTCATAGATCACGGATCCGGTTTGGTAATTGGAGAGACGTCGGAAATTGGAGACAATGTTACGCTTTACCATGCTGTTACTTTAGGAGGCATCCTGCCGTCAGAGGACTCTAGTGCACAAACCAACGTAAAACGCCATCCTACTATCCGGGATAACGTCATAGTGGGTTCTGGTGCACAAATATTGGGACCGATTGTAATCGGCAAAGGTGCGAGAGTTGGCGCGAATGCCGTTGTATTGGAGGATGTAAGGGATGGTACTACAGTTGTTGGTATTCCCGCTAGGGTGGTGACCAGTAGCATGAAAAAAGATCCCAAAGAGTTTGTTGCATATGGAACACCTAAGGAGTCAGCGAAAGACCCTTCGGAGCTTAGCCTTATTAGTTTAGTCAATGAGGTAAGACAACTGGATCTGAAAGTTCAAAAATTAGAAACGTCGCTTTCAACACCATCTAGTAAAGTTAAAGATTCTTCTGGTGATGCACGAAAGGAGACAGAGTCATGAGATTAAGCACCAGGGGCCGATATGCCGTTATGGCTATAGCAGATTTAGCGATACACACGCATGGCAAACCAGTTAGACTTGGAGAAATAGCTAAGAGGCAAAACATTTCCCTTGCCTATCTTGAGCAGCTTTTTCGCCATCTTAGAAAATCTGGGATTGTCAAAAGTGCGAAAGGGCCTGGGGGAGGATATCTTTTGTCTCGCCCCGCCTCGGAGATTCGTATTTCGGATATCACTTCTTCGGTGAGCGAACCAATTCGTACGACGCGTTGTTACCACGGCATTACTCATGGTTTGTGGGAGGAACTGGGGAATCAAATTCACTTATATTTAAGTTCGGTATCTTTGGAGGATGTTTGCAAAGGAGATCGATTTAATGTTACTGCAAAAAAAGAAGATCGTCATATATCAAACAGAATGGGTCAGTAGGAATGGAGAGAAAAAGAATTTATCTTGATTATCAGGCCACAACCCCAATAGATCCTAGAGTTTTATTGGCGATGAGACCTTTTTTTGAAGAAAAATTTGGAAACCCACACTCTCAGCATCACTATGGCTGGGAGGCTGCAGATCCAGTTGAGTTGGCCCGCAATCATATTGCTTCATTGATTAATGCGAATCCCAGGGAAATTGTATTCACATCAGGTGCTACTGAATCTAATAACTTGGCGATTAAGGGGTTAGCCCGTTTTTTCAAGGGTGAAAAACGGCATCTTATCACATGTGTAACTGAACATAAGTGTGTCCTAGAGGCATTCAAAGATCTTGAGAATGAAGGCTTTGAGACTACCTATCTTTCTGTCAAAAGAAATGGATTAATTAACGTGAATCATTTGAGGAAGGCAATAAGAAAAGACACATTATTGGTTTCTGTCATGGGCGTTAATAACGAAATTGGTGTAATTCAGCCACTTCGTCAAATCGGTAATATATGTAGAAAAGCTGGGATATATTTTCATAGTGATTGTGCTCAGGCTCTAGGGAAGATTTCTTTGGATACTAAGGATTTGCAAGTTGATTTAATGAGCCTCTCCTCCCACAAAGTTTATGGTCCCAAGGGCATTGGGGCTCTTTATATCAGAAGAAAGCCGAGAGTAAGAATTCTTCCGTTAATTAGCGGAGGAGGGCAAGAAAATGGTTTGCGTTCGGGAACGTTACCGACACCGCTTTGCGTGGGTTTCGGAGAGGCGTGTAAATTAGCAAAAAAGGAAATGAAGAAGGAGGACAGTAAGCTCTTTTCTTATAGAAAAATTCTGTACGATGGCATTACCCAAAAACTTCCAGGAGTTACACTGAATGGAGACTATGATTCCCGTATATCCGGGAACTTAAATCTTAGTTTTAAGGATGTTGATGGAGAGACTCTTATCGCAAGCCTCAAAAATATTTGCGTTTCTTCCGGATCGGCCTGTACCGAGGCTAGTTTAGAGCCCTCATATGTTTTGGATGCAATGGGCGTTTCAAAAGATTTGGCACAATCAAGTCTTAGAATAGGTTTTGGAAGATTCACATCACTTAAAGAAATTAAATTTGCATGTAACGAAATTGTTAAAAACGTTAACAGAATTAGAGGTGATCACCCTACTGTTCGTGAGAGAGCTTATGGAAGAGAATCAACAATGAGGACAAGCCCATGAAAGAAGAAATAGTTAAATTAACCGAAGCAGCTGCTGAAAGAATGAAGGTGATTATAGCCGAGAGGGGCAAGCCAGCTGCTGGAATTCGCTTAACGGTATCAAGCAAAGGTTGTTCAGGAATGTCATACAATCTTGATTATGCTGATGAAAAAATATCCACAGATGAGATAGTGCAGCACAGAGGTATAACGCTCTTTGTCGATCCCAAGGCGGTCATGTTTATTTTAGGCAGCGAAATAGATTTTGTTAAAGACAAATTACAGTCTCGCTTTGTTTTTAATAATCCGCAGGAGAAAGGACGTTGCGGTTGTGGAGAATCCTTTCATGTTTGATTAATAGCTAAGGGGTAGGAATGAA
>CAYMIQ010000064.1:0-6000 GCA_964390605.1 uncultured Rickettsiales bacterium | reverse complement strand
CCTATACGCTTGTGCGACAATCACTTGATTTCTTGATGGATAGAGAACTGCCTGATGAAGATAGGGATCGTATTAAAGAGATCGTTCTTTCGCACCCCAAAGTTGAAGGTATTCATGATCTTCGCACTCGATCATCTGGGCGATTTTCTTTTATTCAATTTCATTTAGAGATTGATGGCAAGAAATCACTCACAGAATCACACATAATTAGTGATGAAGTGGAGGCGGTAGTTCAGAAGCATTTTCCAAACGCGGAGATTTTGATTCACCAGGATCCCGAAGGAATTCTCGAAGCACGAAAAACCTTCGAGTGATCATTTAGTACTTAGGTGAATTACTTCCCATGTTTTTTCGACAAATCTTTTTTCACGTCCTCGTGATCACCCACGACAACATGATATTGGCTTTTCGTGACATATTTTTCCATGAATGGCACAAGGATCAGGGGCAACAAACCTCCACACACTATTCCAATGGCCGCTGATCGTAGATCTGGATCTAACATGGATGCGATATAGTCTGCAATGACATGAGCAAAAACTACGCCAAATACTCCTGCAATTGCACCGTTAGATACAATTTTTAGTAAACGGTTAATGCTCCAGCCGGAATAAAATCCAACTAGGGGTATCAAGGTATGGACAAATCCAAATACAAAGCCCCTGAGTGTTCCCTTATCCTGCAGGTAGGCGATTTCTTCTATTAAATGTTCCATTTATTGTCCTCCAAAAGACTGTGTTTTTAATTTTATGAAGCTCGTAATTTCTGACAAAGGCGATAATTCGACAAATGCCCGATCGCAACGAAACAAGCCCCAAGAACGGTTAGTATTTTTTCACCTAGCTCGCCAACGTGCTCGTATAACGCTATTGCTGACACCAATAAAGCTATTCCAACAATGCCCGAAGCAAGCACTCGGTAGCGTTTATGTCGCTTGCAGCCCAAAGTGAGGGCATAGACGCTGACGGGAATTACAACGATTACCATCCAGAGATGGAAGAGTTCAGTATTTAGCTGCAATGCCGCAATACTTGGAAGAAAGGCTAACAGAACCGGAGTTATAAGACAATGAATAGCACACGCCATCGATAACCCGATTGAAAGTCTATCTGCAGTCGCCTGTGCTATCCTCATCTACTCTTTTCCGATATCTTGTGGGTCGCTGAATCGCTGCATTTCTTGCACAAGCAATCTATTTCGAGCTGTGGGCTCGCCATACTGAATCCTTCATCCAGTATTATTGAATTTAATTTGTTAAGCGTGGATTGCGCGATGCTAATTTCTTTGACTTCGCTACATGTCCTACACGTCAAAAACTGCGGAACTCCGTGAGTGTGGTCGCAAAGAATATGTGCGCATGCTACATATTTGTTAGACAGTTTTAATTTATGGACTAAAGATTCATTTTGTAACATTTCAAGAATGCGGTATATCGACATGACCGAAATGCTGTCAGCGTTCTGCTTATTGCAATACTCGGAAAGATCGTAAGCTGAAACCGCTTTCCTCGATTTTAGCAGTGCAGCTAGCACTCGCTTTCTTTTAGACGTGAAGCGCTTGCCATCCGCGAGAGATTTGCGCTCTACGTGGTGAACGATATGGGAAGCTTTATCCATAAGTTTCTTAGAAATAGATTTCATATTCAAGTTCCCAGACAAACTTATTATCAATTGATGCAGATGTAAGCCCTTTAAGGTAGCCGAGTTTCCATGCTATTTTCGCAGGTAGATCAGTCGGCGATGCTACTGGAATTTCACCGTACGCCACTGGCCCAAAATAATGCTCCTGGTTATCCAATGATTTTGACTTACTAAATTTTCCAATATTTCCGTGCGCCTCAAAACCAGGTTCAAAATGTGAGCCATATCGGTATTTCGTTAACCAGCTATAGGCGAACTCTGCAGATTTGTCGGAGTTATCGCCAAATTCACGCTCGATAGCTAAGTTGGCTATATTGGTGACGTTATTAACTAACTGATTCTCCTCAATAAGGGCCTTTATTTCTGCCTTTCTTTGCTTGGTGGTATCGTTATTAAGCATAAAGTCATAATATTCGAACAAGAAACCCACATCTACCCAATGCTCGCCAGGTTCGGTCAGTTGCCAGATTAGCTCGAGTATAAAAGAATCATAATGCATATCCCCGTCAGTGGCTGTTTTTTTAACTCGAACGCCCCCCTCGATTTTTATGTAGTCCGTTAATCCCCATCCAACCATGAACTTTTGTCCATAATTATTGTCCTTGCTGTCTGTGTCATCGAAATCCCAGTCTCCAATCCATTCAAACTCTAATTCACCTTTTTCCACATTTGGTGAATACAATCGCGTTCCTGCTTCTGCATTAGCGCTCATGTAAAAGACGAAGACGGAAACTAAAGCGATCTTTAAGATTTTTTCCATTGTTTTCTCCCTGCCTCCAATTTCATGAAGCCTATCATTATACCTAAAATGTTACGTTATAACATAACATATAATGATTCAAGAAAAATGTTGAAGGGGTATCAAAGTATTGATGGTTACCATGCTTTTTGCCACCCAATCGTATATACCCAATCTGTCTCCATTTGAGGTCCGTCTAAATTTTGATAAATTGGCATTCCAATTTCTAGTGCAATTCGATTCCCCTTCGCAGCACCCCCGGTAAAAATATAGTTGACTCCAAGATTGAAGTCTAACTTTCGTCCTCCGGTTGCCGTGTAGTCGTTAGCCGGCGACATATCCTGATCTAACTCTGGATTCATTCCATGAATTTGCCCCCAAGCCTCATATTGTAGACGAACCGATGCACTCAAAAAATCTGCCAGCAGTTTCCCACCCCAGGCATTTAGTTTTATACGATTGCCAAGACGGTAATCTTGATTATTATCACCACTTGCCCTGATGACTGAGGTTATCTGCCCCCCCCAGGAAATATCTTTTGTGTGCCCGAAATAAGTGAGACCAGGAAGAACATCCCAAGTTCCGGAACCTAATTGCATGGCATAACCTAATTTTATTGGGTTAGAGGATGCGGGTGTATAGTCTTGTTCGTCTATGGAACCCGTTGGCAGACTCAAGCCAAAGTTAATTTGAATATTGTGATTCTTGCCATGATAAAGTCTGTAAAGAGCCGTTATCTTTGTATCACCAAGACCTTTTGATGAAACCTGGAACAGATGCTTTGCCCCCATCATTTTCCGATGATTCCACATTTTTTTGTAATTCACAGATCCCATAAGCATTAAAGTTAGATTATCGGTAGGAGCATACATTCCGCCAAGCATATGCATGTCCATTCGCATTTTTTGCGGTGCAATCATATAATTGCTTCCACCATATTCAGGCTTCCTATTCCAAATATCATTCTCGTTTAAGTCGAGAGTTCCTGACCGCATTCCCTTCATTTCCATTTTCATGAGACGGTAAGAAAGCATCCAATGTCCTTGATGATGGGTACGATCCCCCATAACGCCAATTGGAGCATGCGCATCAGGTCTAGAGTTGAAGGACCCCATTTCCATCTCCATTGGACGCTCAGCTTTCGTCGGCGCTGTTAACAAGCAGTTGATCAGGATGATCGTGAAATATTGTAAGATTCGCGTGTTCATTTCTCCTACCTAATGGAATAAAGTGACACATTCTTTCTAATCATAGAAAAATATCAAGTAATTTTTTTGGGTAATGAGCTATTTTTTTTGACTAGAAATTTATTAGGTGGTCAGCAAGAGAATCTGGGGATAGGATACAGATTCTCTGCCAAACCGGGTGGTTACTTACAAGATAAGATAGACACCATGAAGTTTCTTAGAAATAGATTTCATATTCAAGTTCCCAGACAAACTTATTATCAATTGATGCAGATGTAAGCCCTTTAAGGTAGCCGAGTTTCCATGCTATTTTCGCAGGTAGATCAGTCGGCGATGCTACTGGAATTTCACCGTACGCCACTGGCCCAAAATAATGCTCCTGGTTATCCAATGATTTTGACTTACTAAATTTTCCAATATTTCCGTGCGCCTCAAAACCAGGTTCAAAATGTGAGCCATATCGGTATTTCGTTAACCAGCTATAGGCGAACTCTGCAGATTTGTCGGAGTTATCGCCAAATTCACGCTCGATAGCTAAGTTGGCTATATTGGTGACGTTATTAACTAACTGATTCTCCTCAATAAGGGCCTTTATTTCTGCCTTTCTTTGCTTGGTGGTATCGTTATTAAGCATAAAGTCATAATATTCGAACAAGAAACCCACATCTACCCAATGCTCGCCAGGTTCGGTCAGTTGCCAGATTAGCTCGAGTATAAAAGAATCATAATGCATATCCCCGTCAGTGGCTGTTTTTTTAACTCGAACGCCCCCCTCGATTTTTATGTAGTCCGTTAATCCCCATCCAACCATGAACTTTTGTCCATAATTATTGTCCTTGCTGTCTGTGTCATCGAAATCCCAGTCTCCAATCCATTCAAACTCTAATTCACCTTTTTCCACATTTGGTGAATACAATCGCGTTCCTGCTTCTGCATTAGCGCTCATGTAAAAGACGAAGACGGAAACTAAAGCGATCTTTAAGATTTTTTCCATTGTTTTCTCCCTGCCTCCAATTTCATGAAGCCTATAATGATACATAAGGTTGCAACGTAGAAGAGGACCATAATTCCAGATGGCCTTGCGCTGTAACCCACTAAAATATGCAAGAACTGACCGACAACCCCATCATCCGCTAGGAGCCAAGATGTATCCCACATAGTTTCTACCAGCGTAGGTAATTTATCTACAGCCGATAGGAATTTTGCTGCTTGTGCAGCCATACCAGCAGCAAGAAAAGTAAGAAGCCAACTGGTAATCACGAAAAAATGTTTTGTCGAAAATTGAATTAGCCCGAGGTAAATCAGGAATCCCATTATCGTGCCCGCTACGAGTCCGAGGACACCACCAGAGAAAATAGAGGCAACAGAGACGGTTGGATTAGCTGCAATTCCGTATAAGAATAAAACAGTTTCTGCTCCCTCGCGTAGCACAGAGAGTCCAACAACAATCGTCAACATATGCAATGGCGATAGGCCCTCTGATACTTTTTTTCCGACGTCTTTGGCTTTTGTGATCACTTCCTTTGCGTGAACCTTAAACCAGACAACCGCCCACCCTATAAGGACTGCAGCACTCAGCATTATTCCAGCATTGAGCACCTCTTGCCCCATTCCTTCGAGTGAATCGGTGATGTTATCAGTGAAGAATGCCAAAACTACTGACAGCACTACTCCTACAGCAACGCCGGCTCCAATGTATTGATTTCTTTTAGGAACACCTTTGGTTGCCGCAAGAACAACACCTATAATGATTGCGGCTTCAAGAACCTCACGAAAGACTATGACAAAACTTCCCATCATTATTCAGCCACCACTTTTCCTTGTGCGGTATCCATATTAAATTCACCAAAAAAACCATACTCGCCAGGTTTTAGTGGGCCGATAAATACAATACCTGTTTTGTTGCCACCAATGATTTTTTAACGAATTTGATGGTAACTTTAAAATTAATCTGGTGTTGGGTCAAGATTAATAACTTTTAGTTTTATCTTCTTGCCCGCAGGAACTTTGACTATCTCTGGGTCAAATTTATGATCCTTGATTTTTAACTCAAATTCTTCAGCTGCGCTACTTGGCTGTATATTGAATGATAAGGAAACCAAGAGTGCCACTGTATATATTAAAGCTCGTTTCATAGTATTCTCCTCCCTCGCAATTGATAATCATTATTAACTGGAATAGTTTGTATCGCAACTAATAATGATTCGCAAGTAAAAAATAACATTATTTATCATTTTTTTTTAAGTTAAAATGTGGGGTCTTTTTTCATTGTAATAGCACCAGAAGCTGATAGCTTAAATTACGAGTGTGTTGCATTCTTATGAGTAGTAAATTGAAGCTTTTTTTGAGATATATACTCTTTTTAATTCTTGCTATTACCCTTTTCGAAAGAACCGATGCTCGGGCTGAGACCTTTAATATAGAGAAAATAGCC
>CAYMIQ010000063.1:0-6012 GCA_964390605.1 uncultured Rickettsiales bacterium | reverse complement strand
CCGTGTCTCAGTTCCAGTGTGGCTGGTCATCCTCTCAGACCAGCTAGGGATCGTCGCCTAGGTGAGCCGTTACCCCACCTACTAGCTAATCCCATCTGGGCACATCCGATGGCAAGAGGCCCGAAGGTCCCCCTCTTTGGTCTTGCGACGTTATGCGGTATTAGCTACCGTTTCCAGTAGTTATTCCCCATTCTAGGGTAGATTCCCACGTGTTACTCACCCGTCCGCCACTAAGGTACCCAAAGCAAGCTCTGGGCCTTCGTTCGACTTGCATGTGTTAAGCGTGCCGCCAGCGTTCGTTCTGAGCCAGGATCAAACTCTCAAATTTAAAATTGAAATTGACCTAACACAAATTGATGCGTTAGGCCAAAGTTATAGCGTTATACAACGCTGCCTACGCATCCCTTAATTCTTACATATAAACATTTTCCAAAGAGCTGTGACAATATATATGGTAAAAAGCCTTTGTCAAAAGCTTTATTGGCAAATTTGTAGCTAAAGCGATTATCGGGTATTTGTGGAGAAAAAGCGCAAATTAATAGGTTGACAAAGACGCTATTTGCTATCATCTTGATTATCGACCGACAGGGGGGTTCGTGAACAGAAAAAACGCCAATAGTTTTAGCATATACCAAGCACTAATCCGGATTTTTAAATCCTTTCTCAGCTCTGTAAGTCTAGTTGTAGTTAGGTTCTTATATCCTTTTCAGAACCGCAATAGATATAAACAGCTAGGACTAGATATGCAAAATACAAACGGTGAAATCAAAGGTTTAGTATCGTTCATCTCAAGACATTTCACAAAAAAAAGGAAAAACTTTTTCATAAAAATGGGTATTTTTCGTACCCTATACCTTCAAAAGTTCTCCAACAAATTTAAATATATTTTATTCCTTGCAAAAAATATCCGACCCAAAAAAGAGATAGGGATAGTTTTTGCCTTCATCGCTGTTGCTCTTTCCATTTTCTTGTACGAATACGAAACTCAACAGTCATCAAAAAATTGGGAAAAATACCAAGAGACTCATGTGCCGTTTGATGATGCCTTAGAAGAAATTATTTTCAAGGAAAGAGAATTGTTTTACGGACAAAAAAATCGGATAACCAAGCTAGACCAGGAACTGGCATCGCTAGAGGATCGTATAAAAGATCTGAATATAGCATTGAATGAAGAAAAGGTAAGAAACAATGATCATCGACTAGAAATAGTTAGGCTGAATCAAGCGCTAGAAACAACCACGAGAATCAGCACTCAAAAAGATGGAGAAATAGCACAACTCCAATCAGCACTTCGAAACCGAAAAATAACGATAGACAAGCTTGAGGCAAAGAATGATCAGGAAGAAGATAAAAAATTAGCAGCCATTGAGTCAAATAAATCCATAATACTACCGTCAAATCCTAAAATAAAAACTCTGAATCTAAACAAACCTGATGTAGATACAACAGAATCTGTTGCTGAGCAGTTTATAACAGAAGATGCTGAGGCTGCAGTGGATGAAAAGAAACTAGACACAAACATCAGGATAACAGACCCAGAAATTTCTACGCACGACGATGTTGATCGTGGTAAAGAAACTATTATTTTTGTCGCCATTGGCGAGACCCTTTCCTCCATACTCCAAAAGATTGATGTTAGTGAAGATGAGGCTAAGGCAATTGTTGCATCTCTTAAGAAAATTTATGATCCAAGAAAACTAAAAAGTGGGCAAAAAATAGCTTTTAAATTTGATCATACCGGCGATCCTGCAAAACCATTAAACTTACAGCAGGTTTCATGGCAAATAGATAGCGCTCGCAGTGTGATAATTGTGAAAAAAAGTCAAAAATCATTTCTTGCGAAAATAGAGACTCTAAAGCTTGACCAAGAGTTAGTTGTGCGTTCGGGTATTATAAAATCAAGTTTGTATGACGCAGCCATGAAGAAAGATGTACCCATTATAGCCCTATACGAAATGGTAGATGCATTTGCTTATGATGTGGATTTCCAAAGAGATATAAAGAGGAATGACGAATTTAAAATACTATACAACGTATCCCACACTCCCGCAGGTAAACCATTACGAGCTGAAGTTCTTTATGGATCCTTAACGCTTGGTAATAACGTAATGGAAATTTATCGCTATGAAAATGGGGATGATATCCCGGGATTTTATGATAGAAATGGAGAAAGTGTGGAAAGAGCCTTGATGAAAACTCCTATCAACGGTGCACGTCTTTCCTCACGCTACGGCATGAGAAAACATCCAATTTTAGGTTATAGCAAAATGCATCGCGGAGTAGATTTTGCTGCACGTAAAGGCACGCCGATTAAAGCTGCAGGATCCGGAACAGTGGTATCTATTGGTAGAAATGGTAGCTATGGTAATTATATCGAATTAAAACACAGTTCTGTTTACAAAACGGCATATGCACATTTGCATAAATTTGCTAGGGGACTTAAAAAAGGTTCAAAAGTAAGGCAGGCACAAACTATTGGTTATGTAGGGTCAACCGGACGATCAACTGGACCCCATTTACATTTTGAAATATTGAAGTTTGGCCAAAGAGTTAACCCAATGAACGTAAATCTACCTACTGGCAAAAAACTAGAAGCATCAGAGCTTGCAGATTTTCGTAACAAAATTATTGAAATCGACAAAAAGTTAGTAAGCCTTGGAAAAGACCAGGAGCTTGCTGTGAAGTCTCAATAAAGCACACCCTTACAGTCATTTCCAATTTATGTTCCTATAACAAAGCAACGTGCCTTCTGGGATAGGTCCTTTTTCATAGCCAACACCTTTAGCTCATTTTTCCCTAAAATAGTTTTTATTTGCGTGGAAAGGCCTGGTGCAATTTCTAGAAAGAATATACTCTCCCTTGAAAAAAACTTACGAACCTGTGGGATAAGATTTTTATACGAATCTAAACCATCAACTCCTCCTGATAATGCTCCGTGCGGTTCAAAATTGAATATCTCTGGCTCCAAATTCTGCATTTCTTTGTCAGTAAGATAAGGCGGATTAGCTAAAATGATATCAAATTTTGTATCTAAGCTTTCACACCAATCGCAAACTAAGAACGAGGATCTAGAAAGTAGTTTAAATCTACGGGAATTTTCAATTGCAACTAGGCAAGACTTTCTATTGATATCAGTGCCGACACCATACGCATTAGAAAATTCTTTCAACAAAGACAAAAGGAGACACCCACTCCCCGTGCCCAAATCAAGAATCTTGAGCCTAGTATTCTTATTTGGGAAATAATCTAGCACAGTTTCAACTAGAGTTTCAGAATCAGGCCTAGGATCTAAAACATCTTCATCAATGAAAAAATTCATACTCCAAAATTCTCTCAAGCCGACAATTTGAGACATTGGTTTTCGATCACTCCGTAATTTCAGAAAATTTTTTAATTTTTGTATTTCAGATTGACGCAAGCGGCGTTCTGGATAGCCGATAATTTTTTCACGAGTCAAGCCAGTAGCTAAGGATATAAGTTGTCGCGCCTCTCCTGCTGATTCTTTAATTCCATTTTCTTTAAGCCTGCCTGCAACTAAATCAGTGATTACTTTAATAGATGATTTTTTTTTATTCATAGATTAGCTATTTTCTGTTCCTGATCATGAATAACTAAAGGATCAATAATTTCATCTAGATTTTCTCCAGAAAGAATCTGATCAATCTTGTGGGCAGTAAGATTAATGCGATGATCAGTGACACGCCCTTGAGGAAAATTATAAGTCCTAATTCTTTCTGATCGATCGCCACTGCCAATCATATTTTTTCTCTTCTCTGCCCTTTCGCTTTGCTTAACTCTTTCTTCCTCTTCATAAAGACGAGAACGAAGCACTTTCATTGCTTTAGCCTTATTTTTATGTTGGGATTTCTCATCCTGACAGGTAACAACAACACCGGAAGGGATGTGCGTTATTCTAACGGCACTATCGGTAGTATTGACTGACTGACCCCCGGGACCGCTAGAACGAAAAACATCGACCCTCAAATCATTATCCTGTATTTTAAGATCTAACTCCTCTGCCTCTGGAAGCACCGCAACTGTAGCCGCCGAAGTATGTATCCGACCTCCAGATTCCGTCTCAGGAACACGCTGAACCCTGTGCGTTCCAGATTCATACTTCAAGCGATTAAATGCGCCTTTCCCAGAAATCAACGCTATAGCTTCTTTATAACCACCAATACCATTGTCATTGATGCTTAAATATTCAAATTTCCAACCCTTGTTTTCTGAGTATCTTTGATACATGCGAAATAATTCAACGGCAAATAGAGATGCCTCGTCCCCACCTGTACCGGCGCGGACTTCTAAGATTACATTTCTATCTGCGAACTTTTCTTTAGGAAGAAGTTGTAAGGTAATATTCTTCTCCAGTTCAGAAAGTCGTGCATCTAATTTCTTTTTTTCTTCCTCGGCTAATTTTTTTACATCATCTTCAGCACTATTATCTTGTATTAACGAATCTAAATCCTGAAGCTCAGATTGAAATTTCTTCAGTAATTCTATATTTTCTACAATAGGAGATAAATCTGAGAACTCTTTAGAGAGTTCTGCAATTTTCTTTGGATCTGAACTATCCTGGCTGAGTCTCTCACTCAACTCACGATGTTTTTTTAATATTGATTTAAGTTTCTGCTCAAAATCCATTTTAGTTATTTTCCTTTTCCTTTTCTTAGTAACTTCCGTTCTTTTAATTCTCTTATAAGGTCATTAATGATAGCTACTGGCTTGGCATTAGTTTTATTTCTACGCAAAACATCCCTTTTGCTAGCCTCTAAATCCGAATCATCATACGAAACCTGATTGCTAGAAGAAACATCCTTCTTATTAAGGCTATGCAAGATCAGAGAAGTCTGTTTTCCGATCAATTTTTTAGCCTCACGTATTGCAATATCACTTTCAACTCTGCTATCAATAATCACTTGCTCAAGATCATTCAGATCATAAAGAAAAACATCATCTAATCCAGCAACCTCAACTTCGACATCACCGGGAATAGACCCATCAATAATAAATAAGGGTCTTGCCTTCCTTCCAGATAATGCGAGTTTGATAATTTTCTCCGTAATAATTCTTCCATGGCCAGCAGCCGTTACTAAAATATCAACTTTTCCTAAAATTTGTTCCAAACTATCGAGCGAAACTTTCTGACTCGAAATATCTAAAGAAACTTTCTCCATCCACTCTGCAGAAGCAGATGTCAAAATAATCTTACCTAAGCCTGAATCTTGAAAATACTTAACGAACATTTCCACCACCTTCCCCGGTCCGATGAATAATGAAACACACCTGGAGAGATCACCGTGTATTTCTTTTGCTATTTGTTCAGCTGCCCTCGCGATACTCATCGGTATGGAAAATAACTTGGTTTTTGATTCAATTTTTTCCGTAGTGGCGATCGCCTGTTCAACAATATCGCTAAATGAAGAATCCGAGAGATAAGATTTCTTAGCCTGCAAAAAAGTTTTCTTAATTGATAAAAAGAACTGTAAATTGCCAGGAACTAGGCTATCAACTGTGCTAACAAGGTTAAAAATATGGCGCAAAGCATGTCTATTTTTTAAAACAAATAAATTTTTTTCTACTTCTTTCCTAGATAAGCCAACCACATCTGTTAGTGAAGATAAAACAAGATTAACAACGTACGAAGGAGAATTATGAGAGAAAATAAACTCTACCCTATTATCCCCATAGATTAGAAAGTAGTGTTTAATCTTGCTAGATTCTGCTTTTTTTAACAAAGCGCGCAGGTCACTCTTGCAGAGAATTAACTTTTCTCTAAATTTTGATGAACTGGAACGATGATTCGCCCCAACAACAATAAGATGGGATATTGAATCTTTCAGACTCATGGTTGAAAACTGTTAATAACCTTGTAATTTTTTTGGCAAATCTTTCACCGAAACAACTGACTGTTTGCCACTATCAAGATCTCTCATTGTAACCTCGCCTCGCCGAGTTTCTTCAAGACCTAAAATATTGGAATTAGGGAATTTTTGGGAATTGGGTTTTTTT
>CAYMIQ010000062.1:0-6033 GCA_964390605.1 uncultured Rickettsiales bacterium | reverse complement strand
GGTTCGAGTCCTGGCGGGCCCACCAAATGGGTTTGAAGTTTATTGGGTTATTTATTTAATTCTTCTAGTTTTGCTTCAAGTGCGTTAATGAGTGGAGAAATAGTCCCCCCACCGTTTTTGATAACAGACATAAACTCGGATCGTTGAGTTATGATCATGCTTACACCCTCTACAGTTATATCGTAGATCTTAAAATTAGCACCATCACTGCCTACTCTCCAGTCAAGTTTTATGACCTCACCTTTTTTCGGGGTGACGTCTGATCTCACTAAAATAATTTTGGTGCTTTCCGAAATAGAATCATATACTGCAAAAGTTTCTCCAGAATAGTTTTTCCATTTTGGTGCATAGGAAAACACAACATAATCCTCAAGTAATTGGGCAAACTTGCTCTGATCTTCTTCAGAGGATTTTTTCCAATAAGGACCTAGCACAAACCTTGCAATTGCTTCTGTTGCAAAATCCTCTTTGTACAATTTTCTAAAACGATCCATCCTATCCTGATTCGTTAATCCATCCTCGGTCAGTGATTGAATAGCTTTGTTCCCAAAGATTTCAATAAACTTTTCTGCCTCGGGCGATTCTCCCGTCATGGCTGGTTTGACTGTCCATAAAAGAAATATCAAGGCCGATAGGCGAATTATATTCATCCAGGCCATTTTCTAGCGTAAGCCCCTGCTATTGAGTCTCATCAAAGCTCAATGGCTCGATGCAACATTTTGATGGTTCTTCATCTAGCGGATCAGGAGCGTCGCCGTCACGTATATCGTTATCCCTTCTTTGTCTCTGTAGGCTTCTTATAGTTGCATAGAAGTCTAAAGAATCTCTTTTGATATCTTCTAGGATATCTACATATTCGGCCAGTTGAGCTTCTCCCTCGATCCCTCTTCTGGTAACGGATGCCGTGTCTATACTACCTTGCGATCCGTACGCATACGATAGTGGGTCCATAAAGCTATCTGGGACCTTGCCAATTGCATCTCTTAAATTTGTGGGGCCTAGGATAGGTAAAACGAGGTATGGTCCTGCAGGAACACCCCATACCGCCAATGTCTCCCCAAAGTCTTCATCTACCTCTGGAATCCCCATGTCGGTAGCTGGATCAAATAAGCCTAGAAAACCAATGGTACCGTTTATGAACAATCTTTGCAGAGCATGCATCGCTACCTCTCCCTCACCCTGTAGTACTGCATTTGCAAAATCAGCAGGAAGACCAACGAACCTAATTTCATTACCAATAGATTTTCTTATGGGTTCAGGTAAATGGTTATAAATTTTGGCAATAGGTGTGAATAATATCTGATTTAAACCTTCGTTGAAGGCAAATATAGCTCTATTTGTTGGTTCTAGCGGGTCATTCACCCGATTGTACTCAGCCAATGCTTCAGGATCATCAGGTTTAGTGGCGCATGAAATGACTAAGAGAGAACAAGACAGAATAATGGAGTAACGAAGCCAAGATTTGAATAATTTCATCTAAAAGACCCCCCAGTTTTAAATCAAGATAAGACAATATCACAGATTATTAGTACCGAAACAAGAAAAATTATTCTTTTTTAGTTGAAGATTTGTTTTAATTATATTAATACATAAATATATATTTATATATTGATATGATTAGATTTATTGACAGTTTGAAGGCAATAGCTGAGCCTACACGTTTACGGTTGATGAACTTGTGTTCAAAAACCGAACTTTCAGCTAGTGATTTAACCAATATTCTTGGGCAAAGTCAGCCCAGGATATCGCGACATCTGAAAATTCTCAGCAGCGCAGGTTTGCTAAATATATCTCAGCAAGGTCGATGGTCCTTTTTTCGCACCTCAAGCGAAGAGGACACGCTGGCCTTGGTTAACATGATAAGTCGCTTATTAGAAGATGACGAGATTTTGCGATTAGACTTCCAGCGATTAGATTTAATAAAGAAAAAACGCCAGAAACGCGCTGAAGGATATTTTAAAAAAAATGCTGAACAATGGAATAAGATTCGTTCGTTACACATAGACGAAAAAGAGGTGGAGGGCGCGATCACCAAATTATTTTCTAACAGGAAGATAGGGAAGCTGCTTGATATCGGTACTGGTACTGGCCGCATGCTCGAGCTTTTTGGTGCTCAAATTAATTCTGGAGTAGGTATTGATAAATCCAGTGAAATGCTAGCTTTGGCAAGGGCTAATCTTGAAAATGCTGGATTAGGAAACTGTGAAGTTCGTCAGGATGATATGTATAAATTACCTTGGACAGGCGGCGCATTTGATGTAGTCGTGATTCATCAAGTTTTACACTATGCGGAGGATCCTGGCCTCGTACTTTCAGAGGCTGCTAGAGTTTTAAAAGATGGAGGGGAGGTCCTGGTTGTTGATTTTGCCCCGCATGATTTAGAGAATCTTAGAAGCGAGCATACACATTTTCGTTTAGGTTTTAGTAATAAAGAAATATCTTCATTCTTCAGGCAAGCTGGTCTGGCTAATGTTTATTCCAAAAATTTACCAGGCAACCCTTTGACAGTCGTGCTGTGGAAGGGGCAAAAGAAGAAAAAATAAATCAATTTGGAGTTATGGAACGCTAATGAAATTATCTAAATCAAATAACAATACAAAAGTTTCTTTTGAATTCTTTCCGCCACGGACAGCAGCAATGAAAAATCAGTTATGGAAGGCTATTACACGACTACAGCCTTTAAGGCCTCAGTTTGTTTCGGTTACTTATGGAGCTGGGGGTAGCACAAGGGACAGAACCCATGAGACACTAAAAAAAATTAAAAAAGAAACTACTTTGGAACCCGCTGCTCACTTAACGTGTATAGGGTCTAGTCAGAATGAAATAGATAAAATTGCCAGATTATATTGGAAGGAAAAAATTCGTCAACTTGTTGCTCTTAGGGGTGATGCAGTGGATATGAAGAATTATTCTCCTCATCCAAATGGTTATAAACATGCATCTGATTTGGTTGCAGGTTTAATGAAGGTTGCTAATTTTGACGTTACAGTTGCTGTGTTCCCAGAAACACACCCTGAGTCCAAGGGTTTGCGAGAAGATTTAGATAATTTAAAGCGTAAGATTGATGCTGGTGCTAAGCGTGCTATATCTCAATTCTTTTTTGATCCTCATATATTTTTAGATTTTTTAAATAAGGTGAGATCATCGGGGATAAAAATTCCAATTATTCCCGGCATACTCCCCGTGACAAATTGTCGGAAAGTTATTGAATTCAGTAAAAAAAGCGGAACTTCAGTACCCGTTTGGATGCAAAAACTTTTTCAGGGATTAGACGAAGACCCTATCAGTCGTCAATTGGTTGCGGCCACAATAGCTGCAGAGCAATGTAAGATTCTTCAAGATAATGGAATTAATGAGTTTCATTTCTATACCCTTAACAGATCAGATTTATCTTACGCGATTTGTCACATTTTAGGGTTAAGAGTCAATTCAAGGTAAAGGATATGAAGAACTCAAAAAATAAACAGAAAATAGATTTTTTACATGACAATCTTTCAAAACGTATCGTGATATTGGATGGCGCGATGGGGACCATGATTCAAAAACTTAAATTAAGCGAGAATGATTTTCGGGGGAAAAAATTTCAAGAGCATAAAGTAGATGTCATGGGTAATAATGACTTACTTAATCTGACTTGCCCTGAACTTATAGAAGAAATTCACTACCAGTATTTAGAGGCTGGGGCTGACATTATACAAACAAACACTTTTAACTCGAATGCAATTTCTCAAGCAGATTATAATTTAGAGCAATACTCTTATGATCTGAATTATGAGGGCGCTAAAATAGCTAGAAAAATAGCTGATAATTTCTCAAAAAATGACAACAAGAAGATTCGCTTTGTTGCTGGATCAATTGGGCCGACGAATCGAACAGCTTCGATCTCACCAAAAGTCGATGATCCGGGTTTTAGAAATGTTACATTCGATGAGCTTGTCACAGTCTATTCTGAGTGTGCCAAAGGCTTAATAGACGGTGGTGCAGACATTTTATTGATTGAGACTGTTTTTGATACCCTGAATTGCAAGGCGGCAATTTTTGCTTTGAATCAATTATTTGTGAAATTAGATTCTCCTGTTCCTGTCATGATCTCTGGTACAATTACCGATAATTCTGGTCGTAATCTTTCAGGACAAACGGCACAGGCTTTTTGGTATTCTATTCGTCATGCGCAACCCTTTAGTATCGGGCTTAATTGCGCCTTTGGTGCCGAACAATTAAGACCTCATTTGTCCGATCTTTCTAGAATAGCAGATACTTTTGTTTGCGCTTATCCAAATGCTGGTTTGCCAAACGCTTTAGGAGAATATGATGAAACGCCTCAAATGACTGCGGAGTTTCTACGAGAGTGGGCTAACTCTGGTCTGATTAATGTGCTTGGTGGTTGTTGTGGTACTACACCTGATCATATTAAGGAAATTGCAAATTCTGTGGTTGGAATAAAACCGAGAAAAATTCCCAAAATAAAACCTGGATTGTGTTTGTCTGGTTTGGATTCGTTTAGGTTAGTGAAATGATTGGATCTTTTATTAACATAGGAGAACGAACTAACATCACTGGATCCGCGAAATTTAAGGAACTGATTCTTAGTGGAGACTATGATTCTGCTATCGAAATAGCCAGACAACAGGTTGTTAATGGCGCCCAAATCTTGGATGTTAATATGGATGAAGGAATGTTGGATTCAGAAGCAGCTATGCGTTCATTTCTGAGTCTGATGTCCTCAGAGCCGGATATTAGCCGAGTTCCGGTTATGATTGATTCATCAAAGTGGTCGGTTATTGAAACAGGATTAAAGTGCATTCAGGGCAAGGGTATCGTTAATTCTATTAGTCTCAAGGAAGGTGAGAATCAATTTATTGAGCAAGCAAAGTTAGTGAGAGGTTATGGCGCTGCAGTTGTTATCATGGCATTTGATGAGGAGGGGCAAGCCGAAACTGCTGATAGGAAGTTTTCTATATCGAATAGAGCTTACAAAATTTTAACCAAGAAACTAAATTTTCCCTCTGAAGATATTATTTTTGATCCAAATATTTTTGCGGTAGCAACTGGTATTGAAGAACACAATGCTTATGCATTCGAATATTTTGAAGCTATAAAAATGATAAAAAAAAATATTCCGAATGTCCTTATTTCAGGAGGAGTGTCTAACGTTTCCTTTTCGTTTAGAGGGAATAACCAAGTTCGAGAGGCAATGCATTCAGTTTTTTTATATCACGCTATAAAATTTGGAATGGATATGGGTATTGTTAATGCTGGCCAACTTGCGGTTTATGAAGACATACCCAAGATACTTAAAGAGGGAATTGAGGATGTTTTATTTAACCGTAAATCGAGTGCGACCGAACGACTCTTAGAAATTGCTGAAGAATATCGAGGTGCAGGTAAGAAAAAGGAAAGAGATCTTTCGTGGCGTAATCAAGAGATCAATGAAAGATTATCTTATGCTCTAGTCCATGGCATTAGAGAGTTTATTATAGAGGATACTGAGGAAGCCAGGCAGAATACAGAAGATCCTTTGGACGTTATTGAGGGCCCATTAATGGATGGAATGAATGAAGTTGGAGATCTATTCGGATCTGGAAAAATGTTTTTACCTCAGGTTGTGAAGAGCGCAAGAGTGATGAAGCAGGCCGTTGCGCATCTTACTCCGTTTATCGAAGAAAGAAAAAAGAAAACAGGCAAAACTAATAAAGGGAAGGTTTTGCTGGCTACTGTCAAAGGAGATGTTCACGATATTGGAAAAAGCATTGTAGGCGTTGTTTTGGGTTGCAACAACTTCGAGATTATTGATCTTGGAGTCATGGTGCCGGCAGCAAAAATCTTAGAAACTGCCAAGAGAAATAAAGTAAGTATTATAGGTTTGTCTGGCCTTATTACGCCTAGCTTAGAAGAAATGTGTTTTGTCGCTCGAGAGATGCAGCGCCAAGGATTCGATATACCCTTGATGATCGGAGGCGCTACTACGAGTAGAGTGCATACTGCAGTCAAAATTTTACCAAACTATGATGGGCCTTTAGTTTATGGAGCAGA
>CAYMIQ010000061.1:0-6056 GCA_964390605.1 uncultured Rickettsiales bacterium | reverse complement strand
TTTCTGCACAACAAACATCCATTCACTTAGCTGTTGCCACTTGGCCATGGCCTTCCTACTTTTCTCCTGAGTTGAGGTTAAAAGGTATTCGATTAAAGATATCGGAGTGGTCTAGGCCAGCTCCCAATACAGCTCCAGTAGATAGTAAGGCAGCCGGCCTCTACATGATTTGTTCTTTGAGTAAACATAAAGCAGAAAAAGAAGGTTTTGATGATGCTTTAATGTTGGACTATCGTGGTCAAGTTGCAGAAGCTACAGGGGCAAATTTTTTTATGGTAAAAAATGGATCATTATACACTCCAAAGCCAGATTGTTTTCTTAACGGCATTACTCGTAAAACTGTTATTGGTTTGGCAGAAGAAAATAATATCCAGGTCCACGAAATTGCCCTTAAACCTGAAGATTTATCGAGCGCAGAAGAGGCTTTTATAACAGGAACTGCCGTTGAAATCACTCCGGTTCGCGAGGTTGATAATTATAAATTTAAAGTTGGGGACGTTACCAAAAAATTGATTGATTTATACGACAAATTAATTGAAAGAGAAAAGAATAAAGGGTAAGGCATTAGAAATACACTAGCAGTTGCCAGGTGCCCCGAACTTTGTAGCATTATCCGCGAATAATTTGAATTGAAAAACGGTGAATTTAACGAAAATCCCGTACTTATCCCGTATAGAATAAATTTAAGAATGAATTTAAACGGTTATTTTAACTTTTGAAGGGGCGTTCTGTTATCCGGTCTCCCATTCAGTTATTTTTTGAACATCGGATTTGCGAGATTTAACCCAAAGTTTGTTATTCGTCATTCTTTCTTCTTTCCAGATAGGCGCCTTAACTTTCAGCCAATCAATAATAAATTCGCAACTCTGAAAGGCTTCTTTTCTATGTTGTGATGCGGTTGCGACAAAAACAATTTTATCTCCAGGCTTTAGTGCTCCATATCTATGAATAATAATTACATCTGTTAGCTTCCACCTGTGTCTTGCTTTTTTCTCGATCTTGGCAATTTCTTTCTTTAGCATTTTCGAATATTGCTCAATTTTCATTGAGATTAGACTTTTGGTTTTAGTTTTTTTTCTTACCAGGCCAACAAAAGAAACGATGGCACCGATATTTTTGTCCTTATTAGATATTTTTTTTACTTCAAAATTTGGGTTAAAATTTTTTTTTTGGATTATTATCATTTAACCCCCTGTGACTGGTGGGAATAACGCAATTTCATCATTCTTTTTTATTGGGTGACTTAGAGTAGTGTGTTCAAGATTAATAGCTATTCTTATCACGTTTTTATTTTTTAAAGCTTCTGCGTGTTTTGCACTAATGGTTTTTAAAAAATCTATTAAATCTGATCCGTTCCTGATATTTTTTGGAGATGCAATAACTTCTTTGTCTTTCCCAATTTTATCCCTGATCCATGAAAAATATAAAATCTTCATTTAAGCACCTCGTCAAAAGGTAAAAAATCTACTAACATCCCCTTTTTTACATATCTTAGTTTCTCTGGCAGCTCAACAAGTCCGTCAGAATCTACCATAGAGGATAATATACCCGATCCGTCTTCAGGATATTTTTGTACCCTGGTTTCTTTATTTTCTCCATTTACTAAGGCTGCACGCAACCATTCACGCCTACCCATTTTCTTTTTGTATTGAAATCCGGATCGAACCTTATAAAGGTGTGGCTCAAACTGTTTCAGGCCGGATAACTTTAGAAGTGCAGGTTTTGCAAAGATCATGAAGGTTACAATAACAGACACAGGGTTTCCAGGCAGGCCAATAATTTTTGCTTTTTTTATATTACCCAATGCTATAGGTCTTCCAGGTTTAATGGCAACTTTCCAAAAATGTACTTTACCTAGTTTTTTGATTGCTCGATAAACGTGATCTTCATCTCCAACAGAAACCCCACCAGAGGTAATAATAAAGTCAAATTTTTTTGCTGCACTACTTAGTGCGCTGAGCGTTTTTTTGTAATCGTCGGGCAGCACACCCAAGTCAGTCGTTTTGCATTGCAGTTTATTAGTTAGTGAGATGAGAGAGTATCGATTGGAATTGTAGATTAACCCAGGTCTTAACTTTTTTCCTGGCTCTTGAAGCTCGTCTCCTGTTGAAAAGATTGCGATATGAATCTTTTTATACACCCTAAGCTTTTTTCTACCAACAGAAGCAGCTAACCCAACCTCCTGAGGTCTTAGTTGCTTGCCCTTTGATAGAATTGTTGCTCCAGATTTTATATCCTCACCTTTAAAGCGGTAATTAGATCCTTTTTTGTGTATTGGTTGAATCAATACTCGATTCCCAATAATTTTGCAGTCCTCTTGCATAATAATTGTATCAGGACCCTTGGGATTTCCGGTTATTGGCGCACCCGTTAGTATTCTATAGGCAAAACCTTTTTTAAATTTTTTCCCTAAAGGGTGCCCTGCGGTGATTGTGCCTGCTATAGGCAACATGGTTTCTTTATTTTTCTTAAGGTCGTTGAAGTAAATGGCATATCCGTCTACTGCGGCATTGTCATACCCAGGTACATGGATTTTTGATATTACATTCTCTGCAAGGATCCTTCCTAGTGCTTTCTTGAGAGGCACAATTTCTGATTTAGTGGTGGGTGAGATTGATTGTAGGAGAATCTTTTTAGCTTTTGCTGTTCTAAGCAACTTTCCGCCAACATCAAAACAGTTATTCTTTACGTTTCTCATAACAATGTTTTATAGAGCACAATGATTGACTATGAAATCAGCTATCCCCTTTATATCTGAGGGGGCAAATCTAGGAATACCTGCTTCCGGTATTTCGGAATTTGATATGAGGGCTACAATTGAATTGTCAT
Organism: uncultured Rickettsiales bacterium; assembly: GCA_964390605.1. GTDB lineage: Bacteria > Pseudomonadota > Alphaproteobacteria > UBA8558 > UBA8558 > UBA8558. The sequence continues at coordinate 3,227 of CAYMIQ010000061.1, read as the reverse complement.
TATCAAAAAGTGTAGGTTTCTTCAGGTCTTTCCTGAATATTTCCATCTTACTGTGATTAAGATTTTTGAATCCTTCCACTAGAACTAAGTCTACCTTTTCCATGCGTGATACTAGGGTATTGATATTATCTTCCTCGTTATCTTTTTTCTTTTCGTGAATAAGTGCCCATTTCTTTGCTGACCCTACCAACACTTCTGTTGCTCCCGCAAGGCGGTGCGAGTAACTATCTTTTCCAGGTTTATCTACATCAAATGCATGGTGAGTATGCTTTATCGTCGATACCTTGTAGCCCCTAGCAGTAATTTCAGGAATTAGCTTTGTAATTACCGTTGTCTTACCACTGCCACTCCAACCAATTATTCCAAAGATTCTCATTTCATGAACTCATATATTTATTTTTCTTTTAAAATATACTTTATTCCCAATTTTAGATAATTATAACCCGTAAAAATTGTAAAAAATGCCGCTAACCAAATACCTATTTCACCAATTGTTGTAGTTGGTATAAATTTTGGACCAGCATCACCTATAATTAGGAAGCCAAGCGCAATCATTTGCAGACCGGTTTTCCACTTTGCGATTCTTGTAACGGGCAGTTTTTGCCTAACCTGTCCCAAGAATTCCCTCAGCCCTGAAACTAATATTTCGCGAAAAAGAATTACAAGCGCAGGTAAGATTGCAGGTCCGGTGATTCTATCATATGCGACCAACATAAAAATTACAGTTGCGACCAACAATTTATCAGCAACTGGGTCTAAGAATATGCCGACCTTGGATATCTTTTTTTGAGACCGGGCAATATATCCATCAAAAAAGTCCGTGATACCAGCTATGGAAAAGATAATAAGCACGATCCATCTATAAATATCTCCTTCAAATAGAAATAGTAATACGATTATTGGAATCACTATAATTCTTGATAGTGTTAATATGTTTGGTAGGTTCTGGTACATTGTTTTTATAGCTTCTCTATGTGCTTATGATATATGGTCGTGAAAATGATTGAAAATCATTTCCGCAGTTTTTCGATCTATGCCGCTGATTCTTTTGAAATCTAATATTTTAGCTTCCGAGATATTTTGTATAGATCCAAAGTGCTGTAAAAGTAATTTTTTTCTTTTTGATCCAATACCGTCAATCCTATCTAGCTCCGATTTGTATAAAGAATTTGATCTTTTTTTTCTGTGGCTATTGATTGCGAATCTATGTGCTTCGTCTCTTAGTCTTTGCAGGTAGTACAAGGTTGGATCTTTCGAATCAAGGCTAAATATTTTTCCATTAGAAGAGAAGAACCTTTCTTTTCCTGCATTTCGCTTTGGCCCTTTCGCTATTGTAAGTATAGGCACATTGCTGATTCTTAAATTTTTTAATGTTTTCAAGGCTATAGAAAGATGACCCTGGCCGCCGTCTATTAGTATCAGGTCGGGCCAGGACCTAGATTTTCTATCCGCATGATCAAGCAATGTCTTTTTGAATCTTCGTGTCAGTACTTCTGTTATCATTGCATAATCGTTATTTACTCGATCATTGGCCATAGGAGCGATTTTTCCTATATTATACCTTCTGTATTCTTTTTTAAGAAATCCCTCTTTGTTCGCAACAATCATTCCACCAACAGGCTGTGATCCTGCTATATGGCTATTATCATAAACTTCTATTCTTTTAGGTATTTTATTTAAGTCAAGAATTTCAGCGACTCTTTTTAATGATATTTGATTTGATTCAATTTTTGATAACCTCTTGGCAAGAGCTTCACTAGCCTCATCTTCGAGACGCAACAGCATATTACGTTTTTCTCCTCGTTGTGGAAATATTATATCTACTTTTTCTCCTTTCTTTATTTTCATAGCCTGTGTAAGTAACTTTAGATCCTGTAACTTTTGATTAACATAAATTTTCTTTGGGATAGGGTGCGACAAATAAAATAATGGAATAAAAGCAGTCAAAATATCTTCCACCCGATCATCACTACCGTGTTTCGGGAAATATGATTTACTTCCGTAATTACTACCGTCTCGGAAGAAAGATATTTGTATACAAACATTACCCCCTTTTTCTAACCCTGCCAGCACATCGACTTCACCACTCTCATCAATGCTTGATCTGCGTAGGATCTGTATTTGTTGCAATGCTCTAATCCTGTCTCTGTATACAGCTGCTTTTTCGTAATCTTTATTTTCACTAGCAGATTGCATCGCCTCACCCAGCTTCTCTTGTAGTGACTGATTTTTTCCTGAAAGAAAAGATACTGCTTCCTCTATCAGCGATTTGTATGTTTTTTGGTTAACTAGGTCAACACAAGGAGCAGAACAGCGTTTTATTTGATACAATAGGCATGCTCTTTTACGATTCTCAAACATGCTATCGCTGCATGTTCTTAAAAGAAATGCTTTCTCTAAGGTAACTAGAGTTTTGTTCACATCTCTTATAGAAGGGAAGGGGCCAAAATAATGGCCTGACTTAACCCGCTGTCCTCTATATTTTAATAATTGAGGCCATTTATGATCGTTCCTGATTAAAATATAAGGAAATGATTTGTCATCCCTTAATAAAATATTAAAAGGTGGTTTTAATTTTTTAATTAAATTATTTTCTAATAATAATGCCTCTGCTTCAGAGTTGGTAGCTATTGTTTCTATTGATTCAATAAGCGCAACCATTCTTTGAATTCTAACTGATAATTGCTTTTGGTTGAGGTAGCTTTTGACCCTTTTTTTTAGGTTTTTAGCCTTACCAACATAAAGTACCTTTCCCTGTGAGTCTTTTATCTGATAAACGCCAGGTTTGTTTTGTAAAGACTTTACCTTTTTCGCGATTACATCGATGCCTTGAGCAGATGAAATATGTCTTTTTTTCATAATCTTGCGCGGCGGCGTCACGGCGCACTCCCTATACTATTTAAGCGTGTTTAGGCCATGTCCTAATAGTTTAGTTGATTAGTTAGATTGTACTAAAGTTTTTTCAGAATCTTACAAATTTCTGCTAAGTTATTGAAAAAAATCTAAAGAAATAATCTATCCCCCAAATCTGTGGATAACTTTGTTGGCAATATGAATTTTTTTGTTAGATTCCTTTACGGAATAACGAGTTTGATTGATTGCACAAAAAATAAGCACATCTCTTTCTATTTTCTTATATTTTTATAATACATCCTTGATTCAATATCACTTTTGCTCCAAGACAAGTGTTGCCCGCTATCAGTCGCTATCATTTGTCCAGTAATAGT
>CAYMIQ010000060.1:0-6082 GCA_964390605.1 uncultured Rickettsiales bacterium | reverse complement strand
CATCAATCATATTATTAATTCTCTTGATGCTTATGCTGATCGCTCAACCGGATAATGGAATGGCAATGATTTTATTTTTGGTATGGGCAATACAGTTAATAATTGCAAGCGCATCTACGCGAGTAGTGGCGTTTATTGCTGTGGCTTTTATCGCAATATCATCACTGTTATACATATCATCCTCCAATTTTAAACATAGAATTGATAGCTATCTATCTCCAGCAGTAGGAGATCAATTCCAGATTGAAAAATCGTTACAAGCTTTTAAGGAAGGCGGGATGTTGGGTGTCGGCCCTGGAGAAGGATCAATAAAAGAAAATATCCCCGATATTCATACCGACTTTATCCTCGCAATTGCCGGAGAGGAAGGTGGTGTTATCGTTTGCTTACTCATTGTAAGTATTTTTGTTTTTATAATGGTTAGAGGTTCAAATTTAGCACTAAAAAATAAAAGTCTTTTTGCAATTTTAAGCGTAAGCGGCCTGCTCAGCCAGTTAGGGCTGCAGGTATTTATTAATATTGCATCCACATTACACATAATGCCAACGAAAGGCATGACTCTTCCCTTTATTTCTTATGGCGGTTCTTCTTTAATAGCAATGTCCTTGGGCATGGGAATCATGCTGTGCTTAACAAGAAAAAGAGTTGGCGAAGATTTACTGTGACTGAAAGAACAAAGAAAAGATCATTCGCTATAATTGCAGGGGGCACTGGTGGACATGTTTACCCGGCGATTTCACTCGCTGAACAGCTAGTTCGCTACAAATATTCTATAGTGATACTCACAGACAAAAGAGGAAAAAAATTTATCAAACCGAGCAACAACATCAAGGTGCTTATCTTGTCGTCACCTAAGAGAACAGAGGGGTGGCTTGCGAGTGCGGAGAAACTTTACTTCCTTATAAAAAACTTCTTTGACTCCATGAAAAAATTGCAATCATTAAAGCCGTCGTCCGTTGTAGGTTTTGGTGGATATTATTCCATTTCCCCGATTATAGCATCCTATGCGCTTAAGATACCGATCATAATACACGAGCAAAATGCTGTAGCTGGACGTGCGAATAGATTTTTGTTCCCTGTCGCTAACAAAATCGCAATATCTTTTAAGAGGATAGATGGCTTAAAATCTAATAATAAAAAAATTACCAGAACTGGTACCCCAATCCGTTCAGAATTCTTTAAACTCACAAAGGCTTTGCGTCCAAGATATGGTAAAAAAATTGATCTTAAGGTCTTGATAATTGGGGGAAGTCAGGGGGCTCAATCATTTAGCAAAATTATCCCTCAGGCTGTTGCTCTAATGAATGCAAGAGAAAGAAAGCGCATTTCTATAAATCAACAATGCAATAGGGGCAATATATACCAATTAAAGAAAACTTATGACAATCTTGGGGTAAGAGCTGATTTGAAAATATTCTTTGATAATATGCCAAAAGCACTGACAAGCTGTCACTTCGCTATTGCTCGTGCAGGTGCTTCAACCATTGCTGAGCTTGAAGCAACCAATACACCATCAATTTTAATCCCCTACCCTTATGCAAAAGACGACCATCAAAGCCAAAACGCTTGGATGATGAAGGAGGCTGGATTGAGCTGGGTTCTTGAAGAAGAAAAAGGAACTAGCGCCTTATTATCAAAGCTAATACAAAAATTTATAAAAGATCCGCGCATTCTTTTAAATAAAAGAGAAAATCGCAGAACAAGAGTTTGCAAGAATGGTGGGAATAATTTAGCCAAACATTGTATAAATATACTAAACGAAAAAATATGAAGGAACATTTACTAAAAAATACAGGAAGTCTCAAAGACAGTAATCTGGCAAAAACACTTATTCACTTCGTTGGCATAGGAGGGGTTGGCATGAGTGGTATTGCTGAGATTCTTCATAATCTTGGCTACAAAGTACAGGGAAGTGACAAAAAGAATAATAAAAATTGCACTAGACTAAGAAAAAGGGGAATTAAAGTAGTCGTTGGTCATAATAGAAAAAATACCAAGAGTGCTACTTTGCTAGTCCGATCTTCAGCAGTTGAAATAGATAATATTGAAGTGAAAACCGCCCTAAGAAACAAAATACCAGTCATAAAAAGGTCAGAAATGCTCTCAGAACTAATAGGTCTAAAAAATTCAATTGTAATTTCAGGCAGCCATGGAAAAACAACGACGACTTCCCTTATATCTTTACTGATGGACAAGGCAAAGCTTGATCCAACCGTAATCAATGGTGGGGTTATTAACTCCTATGGAACAACTGCAAAGCTTGGAAAAGGCAATTGGATCGTTGTGGAGGGAGATGAATCGGATGGGAGCTTTAAAAATTTACCTGTGACTATAGCGGTAGTAACAAATATTGATAAAGAACATTTAGATTATTATCGATCTGTTAGATCGCTGCGTGAAAGTTTTATTTCTTTCGTTGAATCAACTCCATTCTACGGACTCGCCACAATATGTATCGACCACCCTGAAACTAGAAGAGTTTTAAAAAAAATTACGGATAAAAGAGTGCTAACCTACGGCCTTAGAAAAGATGCAAATTTTTATCCAGAAAATATTAGAATGGAGAAGGAAAAGTCAATCTTTGATGTTGTGATGAATAATAGACAGGGAGGAAAGAGCATGTTCCTGAAAAAAGTGATTTTAAATATGCCCGGAAAACACAATATCATCAACTCATTGGCCGCGATAGTTATAGGCTATTTCCTGAAAGTGCCAAAACGGATAATGCGAAAATCATTTGAAAAATTTTCTGGAATTGAAAGAAGATTAACTCTAGTGGATGTAGTAAAGAATAATATCAAGATCTTTGACGACTATGCTCATCACCCAACGGAAATAAAATGCGCGCTAGAAACTCTTAAAAAAATATACAAGAAATCTTCAATAATTTCTGTATTTCAACCCCACCGATATTCACGAACGAAAATACTTTTTGATGATTTTTGCAAGTCTTTGAATCTTGCAGATAAGGTAATAATTTCAGATATTTACGCTGCTGGGGAGAAAAAAATATCTGGAATCAATAAAGAAAAATTAAAATATGGAATTGAGAAAATTGGCCATAAAAACGTTTCAACATTGAGCAGCCCCAATAACCTAAGCGCCCTAATAAAAAAAGAAGCAAATGCTGGTGATATTATAATTTTTCTTGGGGCAGGAAGCATTTCTGCTTGGCCCAATAAGCTGGCAAAACAATTAAAAACAGCCTAAAAGTTACTAATGATTCGAAAATTTAATAATTCCCTAATAAAAAAATTACCAGAAACCAAGGGCGAGTATACGGAAAATGCATCCATTGGGAGGAAAACTTGGTTTAAAACAAATGGTCTCGCTGAGGTGCTTTTTGAACCACATGATAAAAATGATCTTCTGCTATTTATGCAAGAGATCAGCAAAAATACTCCACTAACAATTATTGGCAGAGGGTCTAATCTTCTTGTCAGGGATGGTGGAATCGCTGGAGTGGTCATTAAACTTAACAACTCCCTATCTAAAATAAATTTTAAAAAAAATAATATAGATGCAGGTGCTGGAATCTTGAATCACAGAATAGTCCAGACCTGTAAAGAAAAATCAATTTCTGGCTTGGAATTCTTAATTGGAATACCTGGATCAATAGGTGGGGCAGTTGCAATGAATGCAGGTGCATACGGGAATGAAATAAAAGATGTAATCCATTCCGTAGAAATAATTACTAAAGCAGGCAAAAGTACAGTTATCCCAAAAGAAAAAATAAAATTCGGGTACAGGAAAGCACTGTTACCAGAGAATTCGCTTATTACCCAGGTTAATTTACGATTTTCCAAAGGCAAAAGAGAGCAAATTAGCAAACTGATTCAAACGATTCAGGAACAAAGAAAAAAAACTCAACCTATAAACTCTAAAACGTGCGGAAGCACATTCCGTAACCCAAAAGGCCATAAAGCCTGGGAGTTAATTGATAGATCTGGATGTAGAGGAATGAAGATTGGATCAGCAATGATATCGGAAAAACATTGTAATTTTATAATTAACACAAACAAAGCCAGCGCTAAAGAGATAGAGGATTTAGGTCAAAAGGTAATACAAATCGTGAAGAAAAAAACAGGGGTCAATCTGGAATGGGAAATTAAAAGATTAGGATCATATAAATAATTGGAAAATAATAGACAGATGAAAAAACACGTCGCGCTTTTAAAAGGCGGAAAATCAAGAGAGAGGCAAATTTCTCTCCAAAGCGCTAAGAATATATCCGCGTCCTTAAAAAGACTTGGTTATAAAGTAACTGAGATAGATACCTCCTGCACAGCACAAAAATTAATAAAAGCCCTAACACCCAAACCTGACATAATCTTTAATGGTTTGCATGGAAAGTATGGTGAGGACGGAATTATCCAAGGTTTAATGGAATTCTTAAAAATTCCCTACACTCATTCGGGTGTATTGGCCTCCGCCTTAGCAATGAACAAATATCTTTCAAAGCTATTATTGAGCAAAAATGGATTTCTATGCCCCAAAGGAAAGTTGTTAAATATTGGAGAATTGTTAAAAAATAAAAAAATAAAAAAGCCCTATGTCATAAAACCAATCAACGAAGGATCAAGTATTGGTGTGCATATTATCCGCAATGAGCAACAGCTTAAATCAATTGAGAAAAAGTGGAAATTTGGTGAAAAAATACTGATGGAAGAGTATATCGAAGGTCAAGAAATAACTGTTGCAGTTATGGGCAAAAGGGCACTGGGAGCTCTAGAAATTGTTACCAAAAAAGAATTTTATAATTTTGGAGCCAAATATTCTGACCCAAAAACGAAACACATAGTGCCAGCACCTTTGCCATCAAAAGAATATAATTTAGTGCTGAAAATGGCCTTGAAGGCTCACAATCTAATTGGTTGTAGCGGGGCAAGCAGGGTTGATTTTCGTTATTGCAAAAAAGGCATAAACAAGGGAAAGTTTTTTATATTAGAGGTTAATACTCAGCCTGGTATGACAAACAATTCCTTGTTTCCAGAGATTGCCGCCTACCATGGTATATCCTTTGACGAAATAGTAGAATGGATGATAAAAAACGCTAGTCTAACCAAATAGCAGAATGAGAATAAAACGTAAATTTTTTACTACCCTCCTCTTTGCCACTGCTCTAACCAGCACTCTTTACATTCTAGCACCAGATAATAATCTGCACAAAAAACGGATCGATGAGTTTTTTATAAAAAATATAATAAGCCAAAATTTGGTTATTAAAAAAATAGAAATTACCGGAACAAAGGAACTATCAAGGGAAAGTATATTGAATGTAGTCTCGGCGGAAAAAGGACGCCCAATCTTTGAGTTTGACACAATTAAAATACGAGAAAACATTGAATCAATCAGTTGGGTTGAGAGAGCTGAGGTAAAACGTATCCTAAACGGAACTATTAATATTATTGTCTTCGAAAAATCTCCAATAGCGTTATGGAAAAAAGATAAGGAGTTGTTTTTGATCGATACAAAGGGAGAAATTATTGAGAAAAATAAATCAAAAAAATTTTTAAACCTTCCTATGATTCTAGGAGAGGAAGCGCCGAAACATATTAACGAATTATTATCAATGCTAAAAAAATTTCCAAATATATATGAAAATATTCATCACTTTCAAAGAGTGGGCAATCGAAGATGGAATTTGAGATTAAATGATGATTCTACTATCCTCTTACCTGAGAAAAACTATATGTTTGCACTAGAACAACTCTCTTCACTAGAAGAAAAAGAAAAAATTCTATCGAAGAAAAAAGTAAATATAGACATGAGAATACCTAAAAAAATCATTTTTAAAGCTCTGCAGTAAAGATGAAAGAAAGTGAAAATTTTGTTACAGTTATTGATGTGGGATCATCCAAGATCTGTTGCTTGATAGCCGAAAAACCCCAGAACGAGAGACAAGAACTAATCATCAAAGGTACGGGACATCAGGTTTCGCAAGGAATAGAAAACGGGTCGATTGTCGATATGACGAAAGCAGAACAATCAATCTCTAAAGCCGTACAGATGGCTGAAAATCAAGCAAATATCACCATAAAAAATATCAGTTTCAGGATATTTTTTTACCATATCATTCATT
>CAYMIQ010000059.1:0-6084 GCA_964390605.1 uncultured Rickettsiales bacterium | reverse complement strand
AGCAATACAATCGCAATTGAAAAAATTAATAAATTAAAGGGTTAGCGGGCTTGATTTATCTAGGTGCAGTTTTTCTTCCTTTACTTGGGGCGGTAGTCGCTGGGTTATTAGGCAATAAGTTTGATAATCGATTCTCTCAATATTCAACTTGTATAACGAGTCTATTAGCTGCAGTTTTTTCATTGCTGATTTTTTCAGATATTGCGGATGGGGAGTAAGAGGATAAAGTCTAAAAATTTAAGACTGCTTGATGGGAGGCCATTAATCGAACATGTTTTAAACACTGTGAGTAGTATTGAATTATTTGACGACATTTATATCAATAGTGAAGATGAGATTTTTTCAGATATTGCAGATGGGGGCGTAAGGACAATTACGCTTTTTAATTGGGTGCACTCAGGATCAATGACGATAAGTTGGTCCCTTCAGTTTGATCAACTGAGCTCCATAATGCTTGTTGTTGTCAATATTGTCTCATGCATTATCCATTTTTATTCAATTGGTTACATGAAGAGTGATTCGGCAATTCCTCGGTTTTTTTCTCTTATTAGTCTTTTTACATTTTTTATGCTTATTCTTGTTACATCTGATAACTTGCTTCAGCTCTTTTTTGGATGGGAGGGGGTAGGCCTTACATCTTACTTGTTAATTGGCTTTTGGTTCGAGAAACCGGCTGCAAACTCTGCTGCGATTAAGGCTTTTATTGTTAACAGAGTAGGTGATCTAGGTTTCATTTTAGGTGTTTTCCTTATTTATAATTTATCTGGATCACTTAACTTGAACGAAATCTTTTCTAGTCTGGCGAACTATACAGACTCTACAGTTTCTTTTTATAATCTTGAAATTCACACGATCACCCTGATCTGTCTTCTTTTGTTTTTTGGTGCTATGGGGAAATCCGCTCAGCTAGGTCTGCACACCTGGTTGCCTGATGCCATGGAAGGCCCAACACCCGTTTCTGCTTTGATCCATGCAGCAACTATGGTGACTGCAGGAGTCTTTATGGTTGTGAGATTCTCTCCTATTTTTGAAATGTCTGAGTTTGCCTTGATGGTCGTTGCGATAATAGGAGCCTCAACGGCCTTTTTTGCAGCAACCGTTGCTCTTGTTCAGAATGACATCAAGCGTGTTATTGCTTATTCAACCTGTAGTCAATTGGGATATATGTTCTTTGCAGCTGGAGTCTCAGCTTATTCAGCTGCTATTTTTCATCTTGTGACGCACGCTTTCTTTAAGGCTCTTTTATTTCTTGCGGCTGGATCAATTATCCATGCTTTTTCCGGTGAGCAAGATATGCGTAAAATGGGCGGTGTATATAAAAAGATTCCTATCACCTATATTCTTATGTGGATTGGCAGTCTAGCTTTAGCCGGAATACCTTTTTTTGCAGGCTATTTTTCAAAAGACATAATCCTTGAGTCATCATGGTTGGCTAGCAGTGTTGTTGGTAATTTCGCTTTTATTATGGGTATGATCACAGTCTTCCTGACAGCACTTTATGGATGGCGAACTCTATTTCTTGTGTTTCATGGAAAGAACAGATCTGGCGCCAAGACCTTCCATGCGGTTCGTGAACCCTCTTTTTATATGATAATTCCGCCTATCTTTTTAGCTCTTGGATCAATAATTTCTGGATATTTAGGTTATCAGTATTTCGTCGGCAATGATCATTCTAGCTTCTGGGGCGATTCGCTTTATACAGCAGAAAGCGCTAATTATTTTAATTTAATTAAAGACATTGCACCGCAAATTAAAAATTTGCCTGTTGTACTTTCTACTTTGGGTATTTTCGTTGCATTCCTGGCCTATATAGCATTCCCAAGAATCCCAGAATTTTTTGCTAATCGTTTTTCAGCTCTCTATATGTTCATTAAGAATAAATGGTATTTTGATGAGGTTTATGATCGCTATTTCGTAAAACCAATACTCTTCCTTTCTCAGGGATTCTGGAGAACGATAGATCAAGAAATCATTGATGAAATGGGCCCGAATGGTATTGCGCAAAAAATTCTATCCGCGGGAAGAAGGTTCATAAAAATTCAGTCTGGGTATATTTACCATTACGCTTTTGCGATGGTATTGGGCCTAACTATCATTATTTCGTATTTGCTATTGGGGAGTTAATGTTTTTTCAAGACGATCTTTCGGGTTTTCCAATATTGTCGGCAATTATATTGCTGCCCCTAATAGGTGCCTTATTTATTCTTTTTTTAAAGAATGACCGCGAAAATAACAATCAAGACTGCAAGGTGTTTGCTCTTTGGATATCTTCCATCACTTTCCTTTTATCGTTGCTTCTAATTATTTTTTTCGATAGCGCAAATTCATCGTTCCAGTTTGTTGAGACTAAGACTTGGATTCAGGATTTATCCATTAATTATAAAGTTGGGGTTGACGGTATATCAGTGTGGTTTGTTCTGTTAACTACTTTTTTAACTCCAATTTGTATTTTGGCAAGTTGGAACGTGATTCAAGATCGCGTCAAGGAATACATGATAGCTTTTCTGATTCTCGAGGCACTTTTGGTTGGGATGTTTAGTGCTTTGGATATTGTTACATTTTATGTGCTTTTTGAAGGAGTCCTAATTCCTATGTTCATTATTATTGGCGTTTGGGGTGGTCCAGGAAGAGTTTATGCGTCATTCAAATTTTTCCTTTTTACACTTACTGGATCTGTTTTATTACTTGTTGCTGTTCTTGTTATTTACAACCAAACGGGAACTACTGATATACCTGAGATAATGCAATCCTCAATTCCAATTAATTTACAATATTGGCTTTGGCTGGCTTTTTTTGCATCTTTCGCAATTAAGGTGCCAATGTGGCCCCTGCATACCTGGCTTCCTGATGCTCATGTTGAAGCTCCCACCGCAGGGTCAGTCATGCTTGCCGGAGTTTTATTGAAGATGGGGGCGTATGGATTTCTGAGATTCTCTATACCCATCTTGCCTGATGCATCGATATTTTTTACCCCTCTTATCTTTATTCTAAGCATTATTGCAATCATTTATGTTTCCATACTTGCTTTTGCTCAAGAGGATATGAAGAAATTGATAGCTTACTCTTCTATCGCCCACATGGGTTTCGTGACCTTGGGAATTTTTACAATGAATATACAGGCTGTTGAAGGAGCTATTTTTCAAATGTTGAGTCACGGAATTATTTCCGCTGCCTTGTTCCTTTGTGTCGGAGTTATTTATGATCGCGTTCACAGCAGAGCAATAACAGACTATGGGGGAGTAGCAAAAAGAATGCCTAATTATGCATTGATCTTTATGATTTTTGTATTAGGCGCAATTGGTCTTCCAGGAACTAGTGGATTCATAGGAGAGTTTCTGATTCTTTTGGGTGTTTTCCAGGTAAGCAAGTTTCTTGCCTTTTTTGCTGGGACAGGCATCGTACTTTCTGCGGGTTATATGCTTTGGTTATACAGGAGAGTTATCTTAGGGTCCTTGAAGAAAAATAATCTTAGGAAAATTTTAGATACCAATAGGCGTGAGCTGAGCTATTTGCTTCCTCTAGTCTTTTTAGTTGTTTGGATGGGAATTTATCCCAATTATTTTTTAGACTTAATCCACTCCTCTGCAGAATCGTTGGTTAGCGGCTATGCAGAAGAAAAATTAAGCTATAGTATGGTAATAGATTAATTTCCTTATGATAGATTTATACACAAACCTTCCTGCTTTACTTCCTGAGTTTATTTTGGCTATTTCAGGACTTTTTATGCTTTTGATATTGGCATTTTATAAAAAACCTCGAGATAAATTATTGTCAATTTTCATCTCAACAATTCTTTTGCTTGCCTTTTTTGCAGAGATAAATATTTCCAATAATCTGCAATCATATTTTTCTAGTTTGTTTGTCTCGGATTATTATACGATTTTTATGAAATCTCTTGTTATTGGGGGAGCTTTTCTCACTTTCCTGATTTCTTCGGGGAAAGTGACAATCGAAGATGAGATCCCTCACGAGTATGGATTATTAATTTTATTTTCTGTTTTGGGTATGCTGATCATGATTTCTGCCGGCAGTATGCTTTCTTTATATTTGGGTTTAGAACTTCAAAGCTTATGCCTGTACATTTTGGCGGCTATTAGGCGGGATCATTTCAAATCGACTGAGGCGGGCATAAAATATTTTATTCTAGGATCCTTCGCATCAGGAATGTTGCTTTATGGCATGAGTCTCATTTATGGTTTTTCAGGCACAGTGGTGTTTAGCGAAATATCCACACTGTATTCGTCTCATGACTTCTCTCCATCTTTCGGAATGATTCTTGGTTTTGTTCTTTTTTTAGTTGGACTAGCTTTTAAAATTGGTGCAGTGCCATTTCATATGTGGATTCCTGACGTTTACGAGGGTTCTCCTACGCCCGTTACTGCATTTTTTAGTGTTGCCCCGAAAATTGCCGCTATTTCTGTATTTTTGAAGGTATTAATTGCTGTCTTCGCTGATATACAGAATTATTGGCAACAAATCATAATAATTTTATCTATTGCTTCGATGGTTTTTGGTACTTTTTCTGCTCTTAATCAAACAAATATCAAAAGATTAATGGCATATAGCGCGATAGCTCATGTAGGCTTTGCCTTGGTTGGGGTAGCATCTGGAAGTGAAGCGGGAATTAAAGGTGTACTTTTATATATGACAATTTACCTTTTTATGATTGTAGGAATTTTTTCGGTAATTTTGGCTATGAGGAGAGAAAAAATTGAATTAATTGAAATCGAAAATTTTTCTGGCCTCTCAAAAAGCAAGCCTTTTTTAGCATCTTGCATGGCAGTGTTTATGTTTTCGATGGCTGGAATCCCTCCGCTGGCAGGGTTCTTTGCAAAATTCTACGTTTTTATTCCAGCAATCGAGGCGGGTCTTTATTTTTTGGTTATTGTTGCTATTTTAACAACAGTTGTTGGGGCGTATTATTATTTAAAAATAATAAAAGTGATGTATTTTGAAGAATTAAGTGAGGACATTGATTCACCCATCAGCAGCCAAATCAAATCTGTTTTATTTTTAACTGCGCTTTTCACTTTATTTTTCTTTGCTAACCCCAACCCATTCTTAGCTAATACAGCCAAAGCTGCATCTGCACTATTTTTTGGTTAACATGATTGAGTTATCAAGATCCGAGAGATTCTTTAATTTTAAGCATTTTAATAGTGTCAATTCGACCAATGATACAGCCATGCGCCTTGCCTTGGAGGGACATAAGCCATCGACTGTTGTTTTTGCTGATGTACAAACGAAAGGAAGAGGCAGGCTAGGTAGAGAGTGGGTTTCAGCAAAGGGTAATATTTTTTTTTCTATTATCCTGGACCCTGATCTTAAAATTAACTGTGTTCCACAATTAAACTTTGTAGCGGCGCTAGCCACTTATGATACTTTAGAACCCTATCTGCCGAAAAAGGTTGATTTTGGATTTAAATGGCCAAATGACCTGCTGCTCAATAAAAAGAAGTTTTGTGGAGTCTTGATTGAATCAAATTTTATTGGAGAAACTTTGAATCAACTTATTCTGGGTATGGGAATTAATTTTGCTTCATTCCCAAAAAATACAATTTTTCCTGCGACATCTTTGCAAGATATCGGTTGCCGAGGTCTTACAAGGGCAATTTTTTTAGAGAAATTTTTACAGAATTTGAGGAAATATTTTGTTAACTGGAGATCCAGAGGGTTTAATAGAATAAAGAAAGCTTGGTTGAAAAGGGCATATAAGTTAAATCAAAAGGTCACATTAAATACTGATGGTAAAAAGAATATTGGAAAATTTGTCGACATAGATAATAGTGGACAGATCATTCTTGTTCTTAGCAATGGCAAGAAAAAATTATTTAATGTTGGGGATATTTTAAATTAGAAGAGGGAATACGGATATAGTTTTTGCCATTTACCAAGGAGGGAAAGTCCGATGTAAGTGGAGATGTTCTGCTTCTACCAAACGAACATCAGAGGAGTATGCGGTTTGGTTAAGTCAGTTAATGTCGATTGAGAAAATTAAGTTTAATAATATTCGATCAACTATTATTTCTAATGTTGTTCCTGTGACCCACAAGGATCTTCTTTCATTTTGTCAAAAATATATAA
>CAYMIQ010000058.1:0-6112 GCA_964390605.1 uncultured Rickettsiales bacterium | reverse complement strand
ACATCAAGTCTAAAAGTTCTGGTAGACATTGTGACTTCAATAGCCTTTATCGCTGCTCCGATTTTTGCCTGGCTCAACTACAAAGTAATCACTTCAGCGCTGACGCCAAAGCAATATCGGCCTCAAAAATGGCTCCTAATTCTAGGCAAGCTCGGTCTAACTTATCTAGTTATTTTTGGAATCTTATATATTTGGTACCTGTGCTTCTATTCTGCTCAGGCTAACTAGCCAAAGTCTTTCTTTGAAAATGTTTTGGGTAATTTGCGTCCTGATTGTGCCCTTTTCCCCGTCCAGTCTTTATAATTTTCTAGGATCTTTTTCTTCTTTCCTCGCTGACCAGATAACGGGTCCTCAGAGGAGAAAACTGTAAGACCGTGGAATTTACCTTCTTTAAATCTTTGAAGTATCACCCCCCTGCCCTTGTTCAGAGTCGGCAATTCAGAGGTTGAAAAAATTAAAAGTTTATTATTGCTCGCTACTGAGGCAATCAAATCACCTGTTACTGGAACGCACGCAACCCCCGATTCGCTCTCTGATAGATTTAATATCTGTTTTCCAACACGCGTTTGAGCCAAAACTTCTTTTTCCGGGACAATAAATCCCCTCCCTGCATCGGAGGCAATTACTAGCTTACGATCAGGGTTAAAAACTAAAGCTGAAACCACACTATCGTTAGCAGCCAAATCGCACATTAAAGCTATCGGCTCTCCATGGCTTCTTCCGCTCGGAAGACTTGAAACACTAATCGAGTAAAAACGTCCATTAGTTGCAAAAAGAATAAGTTGATCCGTAGTCTTGGCATGAAGAAGAGTTTTTTCTTTATCGCCTTCCTTATATTTCAATGACTTCGGATCTACATCGTGACCTCGAATTGTTTTAATCCATCCTTTTTCAGAAAGAACGATCGTTACAGGCTGTCGCTCAACAATTTCCTTAACTGGGATCACTATTTCTCCCGGAGCTTCACCAAAGGAAGTTCTTCGCACGCCAAGATGAGACAAATCATTATACTGCTTTTTAATATCAACAATTTCACTCGACAGTGCGTCCCATCTTTTTTTCTTATTAGCGAGAAGGCTCTTCAGCTTTTTCTGTTCAATAATTAAATTCTCAAATTCCTCCTCAATAAGAGATTCTTCTAACTTTCTTAATTTCCTCAAACGCATGTCAAGAATTGCCTCAACTTGGACATCGCTAAGCTTAAGTAATTTTTTTAATTTATTTTTTGGTTTATCTTCTGCCCGAATGATTTTTATAACTTTATCAAGATTTGCGTAAACAATTAGATAACCTTTTAAAACCTCCAATCGCTTAGCAACTTGCGCTAATCGAAATTTAGATCTACGAACAAGAACAACATGGCGATGATCTAAGTAAGATTGCAAAATATCTCGTAAATTCATAACGCCGGGGACAGAGTCAGCGCCTAAAACATTCATGTTAAGACCGAAACGTATTTCTAAGTCCGTTCTTTGAAAAAGAGATTCCATTAACAATTTTGAATCAATGTTTCTGCTTTTGGGAACAAAAACTATTCTCACATCATCTGCTGATTCATCACGAACATCAGCAATCATGGGTAATTTACGATCCGCCAATAGTTCAGCTATCCTCTCGATAAGCTTAGATTTTGCCACCTGAAAAGGCATCTCGTTAACGACTATATGATATTGGCCTTGACCTAATTCTTCTTTGGTCCATTTAGCGCGTATACGAAAACTACCTTTCCCAATTTTGTAGAATGAAATAATTTCTTCCCTCGTATTGACAATTTCGCCACCCGTGGGAAAATCTGGCCCTTGTACTTTTTCTACTAGCTTCGCTATTGTTGACCTCGGAAACTTAATTAAATGCAGAAGAGCATCACAGATCTCACAAATATTGTGTGGGGGGATATTTGTAGCCATCCCGACAGCAATGCCAGAGCTTCCATTTGCCAGTAAATTTGGGAATCTTCCAGGGAGCACCCTAGGCTCACTTTCCTCTCCATCATAAGTACGAAGAAAATCAACAGCATCTTCATCTAATCCCCCTAACATCATAATAGAGGTTTGGGTCAATCTCGCCTCGGTATAACGCATAGCAGCGGCATTGTCTCCGTCTATATTCCCAAAATTACCATGCCCCTCAACTAGCGGATATCGTTGGGAAAATTCTTGTGCCATTCGTACCATTGTATCGTAAACCGCAGTATCACCATGAGGGTGATATTTTCCGATAACATCCCCAACAACGCGGGCACATTTTTTGAATCCCTTGACAGGATCTAATTTTAATTGACGCATTGCGTAGAGCAATCTCCGATGGACCGGCTTGAGACCATCCCTTACATCCGGTAAAGAGCGAGAAGTAATTGTGGAAAGTGCATAAGAAAGATAGCGCTCACCAAGAGCTTCAGCTAAGGTTACATTCTTTAGAGACCTTGTTTCTGCTTGTTGACCTTTTTTTTTCATTCCCAGCTACTAAATAATAGTATCCATCTTAATTAAACGGTCAACCAATTGTTTGCGATCCCAGGGTTCTTTGTTGTCAGTACCGAATACATGTTTACTTAAAAAATAAGTGGTTATGTTAATGGCATTCTTTATCTCACTCGGTGAAACATTATTGGAACTTGTGCGATTAAGTACAAAAGAAGGCAATAAAAATAAACGATCATGATAGGATTTACCTTCCTGACTCGATACAGCCCGACCGGTTTTTGGAGATAAATAACGTAAGTCTTTTTTGCTACCACTAACGCAGCACTTGCTGAGATCTAAGCCAAATCCTAGATTTTGCAAGAGGTCAATTTCCCACAAAACATAGTCGACAATAAAAGAACTTTTAGCAAGATTGTCAATTAAATTAAAAAACTTTGAATAGAGATCCGGATATTCTTCCCTTTCTGGCAAGGCAAAATCTATAATTGCACAGGCAGAGTTTAATATCGAAATTTTAAGTATATCGTCCATAAATTTGATTATATTGCTCTGCAACAAATTACAGGAAAATGTACCAAGCTGTGCCTCCAATCTTGCGCGCCACTTAACAGTTAAAAAATTTCCTTTTTGCAGCGTGCTTTTTTGAGCCTTACTCATGCCCCCCCTAACAAGACCCAAATATCTTCCATGATTAGAAGTAAATACAGAAACTATGGCAGAGGTTTCTCCATACCTTCGAACCGATAAAACAATTCCAGTATCCTCCCATTCCATATATCAGGTAGTCTCCAATCCTATTTCTTGATATTTTTCAACATAATTTCTGCAGCTTTTTGTTCAGCAATTCTTTTGGTCTCGCCCTTGCCAAAAACTACCCTCTCTCCTAAAATTTCTAATTTCACGGAAAAAATAGGCTTATGGTCGGGGCCCTTGTGTCCAAGATTACGATAAACTGGAAGAGGCTTACCTTGCCCTTGAATAATTTCTTGCAATGCACTTTTAGAATCTACTGGCGGAGAATATTGTTCATCAATAATCTTAGACCAAAATCTAATTATAAACTTCTTGGCACACTTAATACCACCATCACAAAAAATAGCACCAATTAACGCCTCCAACATATCTGCTAAATAATTAGCACCTTTTTTCTCACTGATAGCAATGCTCTTAGCAATAACAGCCAATGTCTCTCGTCTAATCAAACCAACAAGCCTTCGAGATAAATCCCCTTCATTTGCAACAGGAAATTTTGTTAATAACAAATCTGAAATAACTAAAGACAGCACCCTATCCCCAAGAAACTCGAGTCTTTCAAAGGAATTCTTAGATTGAGCCCCTTTATTATTCCTCTGAACAACATCAAGAAGTAAATCGGTGTTTTTAAATTTATAGCCTATATTTTTTTCTAAATCTTTATGATGTAAAGCTTTGTTCATTTAATTAATGCGATCAAATAACCTATTATAACGAATTGCAATCGGCCATTTCCACGCCTCCCAGAATCTTGCTTTTCCATTATGAGAATAGAAAATGATCTCAGCCTTGCCGACTAAGTTTTTCGATGGTATGAAACCAACAATCCTCCTGCTGTCATTGGAGTTATCCCTGTTATCACCTAAGGCAAAATAATGATCTTCTGGCACAGTAAATTCTTGTGTTTCGTCAAGATGCTCTTCGTCTGATCTTTCAAGAATCTGATGACTAACACCATTGGGTAGAGTCTCGACGTACAGGGTGCCTTTAAAGGTAGATTCGTTGCCTTCCTCTGTCGCTCTATGCACTGGCAATCCATTAATATGCAGAATTCCCTCCTTTACACTAACTGTATCTCCAGGAAGACCCACGATTCTTTTGATATAATCCGTTTTATTGTCTAGTGGTAGCTTAAAGACAATAACATCCCCAATCTTTGGCGGAGTAAAAAAAATACGTCCCGAGATAATTGGTAAACCAAAAGGAAGTGAAAAACTGCTAAATCCATACACAAATTTAGAAACAAAAAGGTAATCACCTTCCCGAAGAGTCGGCTCCATTGACCCACTTGGAATATGAAAAGGTTCGTATAAAAAAGTGCGAAAAATAACTGCAACTACTCCCGCAAAGATAATTGTCTTAAAGGTTTCTTTGATGGGTCCCATTGCTAACGTGGTCTATAAGATGAAATAATAACGACTGCATAAGCAGTAGATTGGTCGTCACTCAGTGAAAGTTTGATAATAGATTTTGACCCCTTAGGTAAAATTGCTTTTAACCTTTTTGCCGCCCCTCCTTGAAGTCTTAATGATGGAGCGCCAGAAACAGAGTTCGCAACTTTTATATCTCTCCAAAATACTCCCTTGCTAAATCCAGTGCCAAGAGCTTTAGAGCAAGCTTCTTTAGCTGCAAATCTTTTTGCATAACTTGCGATACGATTCTTGCGATTTTCAGATCGCACGATCTCTTCTTCAGTAAAAATACGACGTATAAAACGATTACCAAACTTTTTGATAATTACTGCTATTCTATCAACATCAATGATATCGCTACCGAGACCTATTAACATTCCCTTAACCTATAATCGCTTTTTATAGCACCTTCTTCTAGAATTACGAATCAAATCCTTCATATGACTTACTGAATTACTTAAACCTAAAAATATGGATTCGCTAATTAAAGCATGACCAATATTTAATTCTACTATTTCAGGAATTTTGGCGATAGGTATTACATTTTTATGATTAAGACCATGCCCTGCATGACACTCAATGCCAAGTTGTCTCGAAAATCTAGCAGCATTAATAATGCGTCTATGTTCACCTTTCCTTTTAGCATTAGCGCAATCACTATAACTTCCAGTATGAAGCTCTACAGCAGAAGAGCCAATTCGGTTCGCGGCCTCTATTTGATGAATATCTGGGTCAATAAAAAGAGAAACCTTAATGCCAGCATCTTGCAATCTTTTTACCTTGGAAGACAGGCGAGATTCAGATTTGATCAAATCCAAACCGCCTTCCGTAGTGAGCTCCTTTCTCTTCTCTGGCACTAGGCAACACGCATAAGGTTTGTGCTTAATAGCAATTTTTACCATTTCATTAGTCGGTGCAATCTCCAAATTTATTGGTCGAGAAATCTTTTGAAGCAATATTATTAAATCCTTATCCTTTATATGACGCCTGTCTTCTCTTAAGTGAATAGTGATGCCGTCCGCACCTGCACTTAAAACAATTTTGGCTGCCTTCAATAAATCTGGGTAATCTGTCCCACGAGCATTTCTCAACGTTGCAACGTGATCTATGTTGACCCCCAAACGCATAATTAACAATTCACCATTTGTATTATTTTTCTTTTCCTCGAATTCGACTGACAGAATTAATTGCGGGCATAGCCCTTAGAGATACAATAATTTCCGATAGATGCTTCAGGTTTTTTACTTCTACATCAATTAACATTTTAAAAAAATCTCGAGCCCTGCTTGTAATTTTGAGATTAGAAATATTACCTAAGTTTTTCCCTATTACTGTAGAAAGAGCACCAAGACTACCGGCCTGATTTGATAAAGTGACTAATAACCTCGTTGTGTATGATCCGCGCGAATCAGAATCTTTATCCCAAGCGACTTCTACTAAATTTTCCTTAGTTTTTTTTCTCTTTAAGGCGCTGCACTCAAAAGTATGTACTACTATCCCTTTGCCCTTAACAGACATACCAGA